>JAETSS010000032.1 GCA_021769545.1 Eubacterium sp. | reverse complement strand
ATACTGACCGCTTACTGCTATGAAGGCGCTCAAAACGTTTCATGTTCCGATGAGATGATAAAATCATGCCCTTGCGGCGCTATCTCCGAAAGCGGCATCGACAGAGCTAAATGCCAGGCATTCTGTAAAACAATAGATGAATACATACCGTCGCCTGATGTATGCGGAAAGTGCTTCACGTTCAAATAGGTGTGTGTCCGACTCGACACTATCGTAAAACGATGAAAAAGTACGTTTTAAGATAGTTTCAAGAGAAAATCAATGCAGTTTACATCGATTTATATCGTAAACTGCATTTTTTATGTGATTGCGATAGTTAGGAGCTCTCGGCATCTTCCCAACGAAAAAAGCTGCAGCATCAGGGAACGATTTCCCAATGCTGCAGCATGTTTTTATCTATATTATTTGCGGAATCAAATTCGAATTACATCATTCCCGGCATTCCGCCTCCCATGCCGCCGCCCATTGGCATTGCCGGCTCTTCGGAAGGGATGTCTGTTATTCCTGCTTCTGTAGTCAGGAGCATTGCCGATGCTGATGATGCATTCTGGAGTGCTGATCTTGTAACCTTGGCAGGGTCAACGATTCCCGCATCGATCATGTCAACGTATTCCTCAGTAGCTGCATTGAAGCCTGTGCCTTCCTTGCTGTCCTTTACCTGAGCAACTACTACGCTGCCTTCGAATCCTGCGTTTTCTGCGATCTGTCTTACAGGCTCTTCAAGAGCTCTTACGATGATAGCGCCGCCTGTCTTCTCGTCGCCTTCAAGGTCTCCAACATACTTGGCAACTGCAGGTATAGCGTTTACGAGGGCTACGCCGCCGCCTGAAACGATACCTTCCTCAACTGCTGCCTTAGTTGAGTTGAGAGCGTCTTCTATTCTCAGCTTTCTTTCCTTCAGCTCTGTTTCCGTAGCAGCTCCCACCTTGATGACAGCTACGCCGCCTGCCAGCTTGGCAAGTCTTTCCTGAGTCTTTTCTCTGTCGAAATCCGAATTTGTATTTTCGATCTGAGTCTTGATCTGTGCAACTCTTGCTTCGATATCCGCTGCAGCGCCTGCGCCGTCAACGATAACTGTGTTTTCCTTATCTACCTTAACTGTTCCTGCGCTTCCCAGCATATCTGCAGTTGCTTCCTTGAGCTCGTATCCCAGATCTTCCGAAATAACCGTACCGCCTGTCAGGATAGCGATGTCGTCCAGCATAGCCTTTCTTCTTTCGCCGAATCCAGGAGCCTTTACTGCAACACAGTCAAATGTTCCTTTGAGCTTGTTGACGATGATTGTTGCCAGAGCTTCGCCTTCCAGATCATCACAGATGATGAGGAGCTTTCTTCCTGCCTGTATAACCTCGTTGAGCAACGGAAGTATATCCTGAATGTTGTTTATCTTCTTGTCTGTGATCAGGATGTATGGATTTTCGAGAACAGCTTCCATCTTCTCTGTATCAGTTACCATGTAAGGTGAGAAGTATCCTCTGTCGAACTGCATACCTTCAACGACCTCGAGAGTAGTTCCCATAGTCTTGGATTCTTCAACTGTAATAACGCCGTCCTTGCCGACCTTTTCCATAGCTTCTGCGATAAGCTTACCGATCTCTTCGTCTGCTGCTGATACGGAAGCTACCTGTGCGATGCTGTCGCTGCTGTCTACGGAATGAGCAAGTCTCTTGATCTCATCGACTGCTACGTCTACAGCTCCCTGGATACCTCTCTTGAGTACCATAGGGTTAGCTCCTGCAGCCACGTTTTTGAAGCCTTCCTTGATGATGATCTGAGCCAGCAGAGTTGCTGTAGTAGTACCGTCACCGGCAACATCGTTAGTCTTGGAAGCGACTTCCTTAACTACCTGTGCGCCCATGTTTTCAACGGCATCCTCAAGCTCGATCTCTCTTGCGATGGTAACGCCGTCGTTAGTGATCAGCGGTGAACCGAACTTCTTATCGATCAATACGTTTCTTCCCTTAGGTCCAAGGGTTATCTTCACTGTATCCGCTAATTTATCAACGCCTGCCTGAAGCTTTCTTCTGGCGTCCTCACCGTAATGTAATTCCTTTGCCATTATAAAATACCTCCCTTTTATTCAACTATAGCAAGAATGTCTCTCTGATTCATGATAGAAACTTCTTCGCCGCCGTACTTAACGTCCGTACCTGCGTACTGTGAAAAGATAACCTTGTCTCCAACCTTGAGTTCCATCTTTTCATCTTCAGTTCCGGGACCTACGGCGATTACTTCCGCCATCTGAGGCTTTTCCTGTGCGCTGCCCGGTAAAATTATACCGCTTGCTGTTTTTTCCTCTGCCTGGATTCTCTTGATTACTACTCTTGAGCCTAATGGCTTGATTCCAATACTCATTCTGCCATCTCCTTTTCTTTTTCTTAAAAATTTTGAAAAGAGGTCCAGCCTCTTCATTTTCCTTTGTTAGCACTCGTTATTTATGAGTGCTAAATATAATTTACAGCTATTCACTTCATTTGTCAACTATATTTTTCTCATAATCTGCATAAAATTTCAACAAAAATCCAATTTGTTCGTTATGCCGTACGGTTCCTCATGCTTTGATGGATTCGAACAGGGGACCCGGCACATGCATTTTACGCAAACTTTCGTACCTTCATCAATCTATTATTGCACTATTCACCGGTATGATGCCATTACTGCACTCTACCGATGAACTCATAAATCTCAACTTCACCGGTCAGCCTTTTAGCCGACCCACACCGGTGAAGCGTTTAAATCTTTTTCACCGGGAATTCATTATTATCCCTGTTACCGGTGAACCCTCAAACACCAGCTTCACCGCTCAGTCTTACAGCTGACACCTTCCGGTGAAGCACTTGAGTTTGCTTCATCGATACATCATCATTATCCCCTCTACCGTTGAACACAAAAAAGTAAATTCACCGGTCGGGGCAATACTCTGTGCCCAACCGGTGAACCCTCTATATTATATATCCATCTAAATTTCTTATCCCATCAGTTTCCTGGCGCTATACGCAAGTGCATCTTTAATAAATATTCTCGGAATAATGCATACAGCCTAACCTCTGTCGCAGCCTTCTTTTCTGCACTGCATTTCCGGTAACTCTAACATTACTTGAATGTAAAGCACTTTCCGCATACATCAGGGGACGGTATGTATTCATCTATTGTTTTACAGAATGCCTGACATTTAGCTCTGTCGATGCCGTTCGCGGAGATAGCGCCGCAAGGGCATGATTTTATCATCTCATCGGAACATGAAACGTTTTGAGCGCCCTCATAGCAGTAAACGGCCATTATCTTCTGATATATGTCCTCAAGCTGCTGAGAATCGTCGATCTTTACAGTATCTTCAAATTTTCCGTCCGTTATAATGGATCCTACACAGCCGAAAGTGCCGTCTGCCGCATGGAAAGATCCCATAGGCCCCATCTCACCCATACCGGCGACATAAGCGGCCAGTTTGTGGGACCAGTTGGCCTGATAAGTTTCCTCGTTCCAGTCAAGCTGCGTATTGAGAAGTGAGGACAGTCTGCCTATTATGTCCAGAGTCTGCCTTATTGCTCTGTTGAGCTTCATGGAAAGCCATGTAGCCTCTATGTTAGCTCTTTGCCACTGCTCCGAAACATCATCTCCGCCGATATTGCTTTCAGCAACCTCCTTGGCAAAAGGTATGAAGTACACGATGAGCGTGTTTCCCGGTCTGTATATGTTCTTCGGATGCTCCGTAAGCTGCTTGTCAAAGAGCATGTCAAAGAGAGTATTCTTCGCATCAACGTAAGCGATCATCGGCTCACCGAATTTTGTAACCACATCTTCTCTTGCTTCAAACTCCTTGAGTACCTGTCTGACACTACGTTCAATCTTTCCTTTGATATTTATTCCTTCCATATATATCACCCTCCAAATTTTTTTAAATATCAACAAAATCTACCGTTGCTCATTGTGCTGTTATGCCAAAAACTATTCTCAAAGCTGTGGATCTTATTTCAGCATCGTATAAACACATTCCATCAGTATCAGCGCCATAGCGATATTTATCGGCCGATAGTACCTGCTGTATGCTTTTTGAATCATTACTCCCATACCGATCCAGTTGAGTGTTGCAATGCTTCCGATGGTAGCAATAATAATTTCAAAGAAAAGTAAAACAATGAACGCTGTACTATAGTCCGTGATATATCCGGTCAAGGCGGTAATGCCAAATAAATATATCTTTACATTTACAAACTGCAGAAGAAAGCCTTTTGCAAATGACGCTGATTTTTCCGCGGAGCCATCCGGCGGCTTACTGATTGCAATATGAATTGCCAGACAAATGATATAGGCAACTCCAATGTACTTCATCACATTCAGGACATCCGGAAGAAGCTTACCGACACCGAATACAAAAAACGCGCAAAGGATCTGAACTACATAATATCCCACAAATATTCCCAAAAATAAGGGTCTGCCTTTTTTGTATCCGTAATTTGTAACGGTATTTAACGCAAGGATATTTCCCGGTCCCGGCGTAAAAGCATTGATTACTGAATAAATGAAAAAATTACCTATCACGTCAGCAGGCATGCCTGCACCTCCTTTCTGTATTTATCATACTACAGAAAGCATTGCGATAGGTAATACGTATATTTTATGTTATAACATAGGATTTTCCTATATTCAGACTTCTCTATTTGAATTTCTTAAGAGCATCCACATAGATCTGTCCCAGCTCGGACAACTCGCTGTCCTTGTTGATTATATAGCCGATCCTCATTATCTCCGGGTCCTCCAGAGGAATTGAAATGATCTCATCGCCCTGCAAAAATACAGGGAAAATACCGCTGGAAATAGTATAGCCATTCAGACCGATCATAAAATTGACAATAGCTGCCCGGTCGCTGACCTTGATGCTTTTTTCCACCGGCTCAGTGCTGAATAATTCCTCTGAAAAATAGGCAGATTCATAGCTTCCCTGTACAAAGCTCAGTCTTGGATATGGCGCCAGATCTGTGAGCTTTAAAGCCTTCAAATGTGCCAGAGGATGATCCTTTTTCAGAAACACATGAGGCGTTGCACTGATGAGTTCATGGAATTCAAGATTATTTTCCTCAAACAGCTTTGTCATTATCGTTTCGTTTTCATTGCTGAGGTAAAGCACGCCGAGATCGCTGAAACGATTCCTCACATCCTCAATGATCTGATGGGTCTGCGTTTCATTCAGGATAAACTCAAAATGCTCCTCTCCAAACTTCTGGACCAATTCTACGAAGGCATTGGCGGCAAAAGTATAATGCTGAGTGGAAACGCAAAATCTCTGTTTCACATGACGGTCATTGATGTATTTGGATTCCAGAAGCTCCATCTGCTGTACTACCTGCCTGGCATAGCCTAAAAATTCCATGCCCTCTTTTGTCAAAGCTATCCCCGCCCGACAACGGTTAAAAATAGATATGCCAACTTCCTTTTCCACTTCTTTGATTGCTCCGGAAAGGCTTGGCTGAGAAATGTATAATTCTTTTGCAGCTTCCGTAATGGAACCTATTTCCGCTGCGGTGATCAAATACCTTAACTGCTGTAATGTCATGAGGACCTCCTATATTACCGCTTCATTTAATTATCTCATCAGCTTCCTTACTATATCCGCAAGCTCGCTTTCGGTAAATATCCTCGGCACCGGATATGCGGGATTGGCTTCTGCTGCGGCCCGACGCGCAATCAGCGAGATATCTTTTTCGCGCAGCTCCGCGAAGCTGTCGGGTATCCCAAGCTGTCTGTTCAGTTCTCTGATATGGGCTATCAGCGCAGCCGCCTTCTCCGCGTCAGTTTTTCCCGAGCTGCAGCCTGCACCGGACTCTACCCCCAGCTCATTCGCTATCCGCGCCAGCGATGAAAAGACCGCATCGCCGTAGCTTTCCAGTACCACCGGAAGCACTATCGCACATGCTCTGCCGTGAGGAACGTGATAAAGGCCGCCTATTGCATGGGCGATGGCATGGACATAGCCTACGTATCCGTTAGTGAAGGCAAGGCCTGCGTAATATGCTCCCGTCAGCATGTTCTCCCGCGCCTTCATATCGCTTCCGTCCTCTGCCGCAGCCCTGATATTGCCGTCAATGAGCCTGAGGGCCCTGACGGCACAGTCGTTGATATGCTTTGAAGAAAACCGGTTGGTATATGCTTCTATGGCGTGTGTAAAGGCGTCCATTCCGGTTTCTGCCGTTATCTGCGGAGGAAGACCGCGCGTCAATGCAGGGTCCAGCACTGCCGCCTTCGGCACCAGGCAGAAATCCATTACGGTGAACTTGTAGTCGTGTTCGCTGTCGGTGACTACTGCCGCAACGGTGATCTCAGATCCTGTGCCTGCTGTCGTCGGTACTGCTATAAGGAGAGGCAGTTTCCTGTGGATCTTGAAAAGACCCTTCATCTTCCTCACGCTTTTGCCGGGACATGCTACTCTGGCAGCAGCTATCTTGGCGCAGTCCATGGCAGAGCCTCCGCCTACAGCTATGATGGCTCCGCAGCCCTCCCGCACAAACATATCTGCAGCAACTTCGATGCATTCCGTATCGGGATCAGATCTGACGCCGTCGAAAATGGCATATCTGATCCCCAGCTCTGTAAGCCGCTCAGTCAGCGGCTGCAGCATTCCCCGCTTTACGGTCCCTGCCGTGGTTATTATCTCCGCTGCGGCTATACCGTTCTCTTTCAGAATATCAGCCGCTTCAACTATGCTGCCTTCTCCCGTCAGCACAGCCTGCTCCTTCACAGGCTTTATCCGCAGCAGCGCCGCCGCACAGATCTGATATGCACGGCACAAAAACACGTTATCCATATTTCCACCAGTCCTTTCAGGCTTTTTTCTCCCAGCACGTCATTTTATCTGGTCTTTATTTCACCAGCCCCTTGTTGGTCTTCCTGACATGCCTGAACACCTCTTCAAACCTGTCAAGGGCCTCGTCGATTATCTCCGGAGTATCCGCCATGGACGTATAGAGCCTGCTTCCGGCAAGGGTCACGATACCGTTTGCCATATACGCGGCTCCCATCTTTTCCATGGAATCCTTTCTCACGTACATCATATCCTTATGCTTGAGAAGTCCCAGAGCCGATTTTACGAAGCACATGGACGAAAAGTCAAAGCTCATGGCTCCCGTGCATTCCAGATGTACTATGGAGCCCTGGTTGTAGGCCACATACGGAAGCTCGTACTTTGCCGTCAGCTTATTGAGTCCGTCGCACAGTCTGTCGCCCATTTTTCCCGCTATCTCACATGCGCCTGTCCTGGCTATCTCCTGTATCGCCACATAGCCTGCCGTACAGGACAGCGGATTTGCCGCCAGCGTACCGCCTACATATGCTCTGTGCTTTCCTGTAGCAAGACCCGCTGCCATCAGCTCCGCATATTCGCGCTTTCCGCCTACGCCGCCTGCCGACGGATAGCCGCCCGCAACGATCTTTCCGAAAACCGTCAGATCGGGGACCACGTCGAAATATTCCTGAGCACCGCCCAGACCTACGCGAAAGCCCGTGACAACTTCATCGAAGATCATCAGCGCTCCGTACTTGTCGCAGAGCGTCCTTACGCCCTTGTTGTAATTGATGCCTATAGGCCTCGTGCCGCTTTCCGGTCCCACCGGCTCTACTATTACAGCGGCCGTACCGCCTTTCATTCTGTTTCGCTTTAGCATCCTCTCCAGCATCTCAAGATCGTTTGGACGTACTTCATCAGTCGTCTTGTATGCGCCCCTCGGGATGCCGTATGATTCCAGCAGCGCGCGGCTTCCCGGTATTTTGAGTCCGTATACCATCTGATCCGACCAGCCGTGGTATGCGCCGCCTATCTTTATGACACGCTTATGGCCCGTCGCTATCCTGGCGATCCTCAGCGCCGCCATAACTGATTCCGTACCGGAGCCCAGCATACGGAACATTTCCACATTAGGCATGTGCTTGTTTATCTCCTTGGCTATCAGCATCTCCGATTCGTGGAGAAGTCCCGTCACGGGGCCGCATTCATTGAGCAGCTCTATGACCTTTTCCCTTATTACGTGATAGTTGTTTCCAAGTATCGTAGGGCCTCCCGCCTGGAGGAAGTCTATATACTTGTTTCCGTCCTTGTCGTAAAGGTAGGCTCCGTCGGCCTTTACCATGCACATAGGAAACGGCTTGTTGAATGCCAGATTGTGCTGTACGCCGCCCGGTATATATTCCTTCGATTCCTCATATACCGCTTTTGACTTTTGACATTTTTCGTCATAGTATTTCATGACTGTGTTTTCATAGTAGTCGTCCTCTACCTCCCAGATCTCCTGATCCGTCAGATTTTTCAGTCTGGCGTTTATCTCCTCCGGACTGTCCCATCTGCTTATACCGCAGTTACTCATTGCAGTTACCTCCTTCTCTCTGTTTCATGGCGCTTTTGTTGGTATCTATAGTTTTACCGAAAACGACGAATCTGTCATATATGTACTCCGTCGTGATATTGAGTCCCATGTTTATCAATGTAACGACATATTCGTTCCACAGCAGCGTCTCCGCCAGATAATTGCCCAGTATCGTGGTGGTCGGTGTGAACACACAGTAGAAGGCCGCCACCTTGAGCATGGCCACGGGAACGTTGTTGGCCGATTTGAACGTGAATTTTCTGTTGCATGTAAAGTTCCAAAGCACGGAAAGGATCAGGGCCGTCAGGTAGCACGGCCAGTATGGCAGATCCGTCAGCTCGTTGAGCAATGAAAACGATACTATCTCTATTATCCCTGCCGATATGGAAAACATCACGAATTTTATGATGCGTCCGATTTCTTTTCTGCGTTGCATGTTTCTATCCTTTCTTCTGATCCTTCTGTTTTGAATATTTTTTGCTGTATACGAGATGCATCAGTGCAGATTCCGCTCTGCCGAGAGTGCCTTTCGCACCCAGAGCATCTGTATGGAGCTTTACAACTGCTGCCTTCTGCATCAGTATCATCAGTGCGTCCAGATCGTCGCGGCTATCTGCCTTCACGGCGATGCCGATACCCGGCACGAGAGCAGCCCCGTTTCCCTTCATGGCAGCCTTTACCTTGTGGCTGTCGAGGATCGCCGGAGCTTTCCTGCCTATCATCTGGGCCATATCGTCTATCTGCGCTATAAGATCCGTACCCGGCTGGGAGACCTTGACCGCCTGCGGCGTCTGCAGCACATCGGCATACGTGTATTCCTCCCGAAGGGAATCAGCCAGCTGCCTGCCGCTTTCCATAAACTGCTGCAAAGGCTCGAGTTCCTGTTGTCCCCTGCAGTTTCTCCTGCATATTTCCTCAAGGAGCAGCGCCTTTTTCATGGCGTCGTCTCTGTCCGCTCCGCATATCAATGCTCCGTGGT
>JAETSS010000031.1 GCA_021769545.1 Eubacterium sp. | reverse complement strand
ATGCAGATAAGGCTGTAATGGACAATATAGTATTGAAGGAGACCTTTTACAATCTCTGCTCCAAATATGATCTCGATTATGCCAAGACATTCGTTTATCGCAGCGAGATCGGAGATGACTTTGAACTGCCCTTTGATTTCCCTGTAGTCCTTAAGCCGTCGTGCAGTGTCAGCTACAATAAGCATTCCTTTGAGGGACAGCATAAGGTCTATTTCATAGATGAAATGGACGAGCTTAAGCGAACTCTTAAAAAGATATATGAAAACGGATACGATAACAGCATGATAATACAGGAGAGGATCCCGGGCGAGGATTCTTCCATGTACGACCTGCATGTTTACGTTGGAAGCGATCATAAGGTCAAAATGATGAACATGGGCAACGTATTGTTGGAGGAACATACGCCTAAGGGTATCGGAAGCAATGCTGCCACCATCGTTGAATGTCATGAGGATGTAATGAAAAAGGTAAAATTCCTGTTGGAGGATATAGGATATCAGGGTTTTGCCGACTGTGACCTTAAGTTTGATGAGCGTGACGGCAAGTTCAAGATCTTTGAGATAAACATAAGACAGGGCAGGAGCCATTACAGAGTAACAGGCGGAGGAAACAACCTTGCCAGATATATAATCGACGATTTCCTCTATCATAAGCCTATTGAAACGACCATTGTTAAAGAACCGTTCTTCTGGCATGTAGTACCTCTCGGAGTCGTATACAAATATGTGAAGGATGAAGAAAAGCTCAAGAAGGTCAAGGCGCTTGTGAAACAGAATAAATGCTGCCACTCGTTGTATTATAAAAAGGATATGGGACTTAAGAGAAGACTTTATCTGCTGCTTAGGGACATGAACCAGTATAAGAAATTTAAACATTATATGGGATAATTGAGAAAACAGTCTATTACGGTGTGGAATATACCGCTGTAGACTGTTGCTTTATGTGATGGAAAGGCTGCCGGGAAAGGCTGCCTATATGTTTGTTAAAACTGCAGCTGACATATTTTCCTTATATCGGTCCCTATCGAAATGAGCTCCTTCGCTATCTTACCGGATGGCGGTTCCGGCGTGCCGATATATATATCGCCGCTTCTCAGCAGATCCTCCAGTTCGATGACATGCCTGTACAGTGAAGTGAGCCCCAGCATTCCCGACAGCCCCTTTATTGAGTGGCACAGTGTTGCGGCGTCGGTGTATTTCTCGTTTTCGATGAGATCCGAAAGTCTAAGGGCCAGATCTGCATTGTTGTTTTTGAAATTGTTGAAGTGCTTCATGAAAAGTCTGGGACTGTTGCCCATGTTTTCTATAGCCGTATGTATGTCGCAGACATCGTGGTCCAGAGCGCCCAGCTCATCACCGTCGCCCGACATGATCTCGGAGGACAGCGAGTGAAGGATGGCGCGCTTGATATACGGCGATATGGTGGTATAGAAGGCAGCGGCATTAAAGGGCTTGAACAGCATCAGGTCGAATATATCCTCCGCTTCCGCGGCCCGTATCTTCTGTTCATCCTTGCTTGCGGCGGTCACTGCGATAATGGGCGAGGTCACACCGATACGGCGCAGCTTCTTGGCGGTCTCAAGCCCGTCCATATACGGAAGGTTTATGTCCATCATGATCAGGGAATAGTAGTCGCCATCCACCGAGCCGCACATAGTGACGGCCTCCATACCGTCAAAGGCGCTTTCGCACTTGACTCCGATATCGCTCAGGAAAGCCTGTATCACTTCGTGGTTTGCTGTAGTATCGTCAACGATCAAAACTGTGTCCATTTCATTTAATAATATATTATTCATAACATTCTCCTTATAATCATCTTTCATGTGCCGTTAATGTGATTTTATAGTCAAAACAGCAACTTTACTATATAAAACGTACGACGGCATTCCCTGTATTACGACAAAAAAGACAAAATTATATTGTGGTTAAAAAAGGAAATTGATAGAATAAAGTAAATACAGGAGGAATAATGTATGCTGACGATCATAATAAAAGTTGCCGCAAGCCTTATAATAGGAAGCCTTGCGGGCGCTGCACTGATATATATATTCAATAAAATGCCGGCCCGGTGGCTCTGCGATTACGGGCAGAAGCCGCCGGAGATCCTGACGGACCCGTATGTACAGCGAGTCAAAGGTTTTCCGTGGAGACTTGTATATGCGGCAGGATTTTCGTGTCTTCTGATCCGGCTGTCGTTTTTTGATGTAAAATTTGCAGCTGCCGGTCTGTTCGCATGCTGGGCTCTGCTGATCATCGGACTTGCCGATCTGAAATACATGATAATCCCGGATCAGTTCGTGATAATGCTGGCTCTTACGGCTTTTGGCTTCGTTCCGTTTCACACGTCCGTCTGGCAGCCTCTTCTGGGAGCCCTTATCGGCGGAGGAGTGATGCTGATGGTGGCGGTGCTTGGCGGAGCTGCCTTCAAAAAGGAGGTAATGGGCTTCGGAGATGTAAAGCTGTTCGCATCGCTTGGTCTGGTGCTGGGGATCGTCGGTACCGTTGCGGTGCTCATAGGAGCCTCGCTTCTCAGCGGGATAGCCGCCGCAGTGGGGCTGGCTTCGGGCCGTCTGAAAAAAGACGATGTAAAGCCGCTGGGACCGTATATATGCGGCTGCGGAGGGTTCTATATCTTCGTGGTATGGCCGTTTCTCCTTTAAAGGCGGTAATACGCCGTTAAATGACAATAAATGTGGCAACGATATGTAAAATGCGGTATAATGAACGCATGGTTGAAAACAAAACTATTCTGCTGACAATAGAATACGACGGCTCGGAGTTTTCCGGCTGGCAGAGGCAGCCTGACAGACCTACGGTACAGGAGCATCTGGAAAAGACCCTGTCATCGCTGCTGGGACGCAGGATAACCGTAAACGGGACAAGCAGGACCGATGCGGGAGTCCACGCCTACGGACAGAGAGCCTCATTTTCATCTGATATAAGGATCCCTACGGAGAGACTGGCAGCCGTTATAAACAATTCGCTGCGCAGGTACGAAAAGGGCGCCTTTGCATCATCTCCCGTAAGGATAGTCGCGGCGGAGGAAAAGCCCGCAGGCTTTCACGCGCGCTTTGATTCAAAAGGCAAGAAATACATTTACAGGATAAAAAACGCAGATCACATAGATGTATTCGAGAGGAACTACATCTACCATGTGAAGCAGCCTCTGGATCTCGGGAAGATGAGAAAGGCCGCAGCCGTGCTGAAAGGGACTCATGACTTCAAGGCCTTTGAAGCGTCGGGCGGAACTCCCAGAGAAACGACGGTCAGGACGATATTCGATATCGACGTCAGGGAGATCACGGAAGATATCATCGAGATACATGTAAGCGGTGATGGCTTTCTGTACAATATGGTAAGAATAATAACGGGGACATTGGTGGATATGGGAACAGGAAGGCTTGAACGGGATATGGAGGATATCCTGAAGTCCAGAGACAGGAAAACGGCCGGTCATACCGCGCCGCCTTACGGACTTTATCTTGCCGAGGTTTATTATTAGATCCATCGCTGATGGAACGGTAAGGAGAATATATATGGACAAAAGACCTAGCTGGGATGAATATTTCATGGATATGGCAGCGCTGACTGCCAAAAGATCCACGTGTCTGCGAAGACAGGTGGGAGCCGTTATAGTAAAGGACAGGCATATCGTGGCGACAGGCTACAACGGAGCGCCCCGGGGACTGGAGCACTGCGGCGACAGAGAGGGCGGCTGCCTCAGACAGCAGCTGGGGATCCCTTCGGGCGAGAAGCATGAGCTGTGCAGGGCTCTGCATGCGGAGCAGAACGCCATAATACAGGCGGCTACATTGGGCCAGAGCATCGAAGGCGCCGCTATTTACATAACGCATCAGCCGTGCGTGATATGCGCCAAGATGATAATCAATGCAGGCATCAGCAGGATAGTGGTGAGGGAAGGATATCCCGATGAGCTGTCTGTGGAAATATTGAAGGAAGCGGGATTGAAAATAGTAATGTTAGGAGAAAATCAGTGACAGCTACCAGTATAGAATTGTGGGGGCCGCTTTTGGTGGCGTTTGCCGCCGCTGCGGCGGTAACGCCGATAGCCATAAAGATCGCGCCGAAGATAGGCGCCATGGACGTCCCCAAGGATGAAAGACGGGTACACAAGAAGCCTATGCCCAGATTCGGCGGCATAGCCATATATGTCGGCATCATGCTGGCGCTGGCGCTGTTTGCGCTGGAGGACAGAGGCATCATAGGGATCATGGTGGGATGCACCTTGATATATATACTGGGGCTGATAGATGATCTTAAGGATCTCAAGGCTCCCGTAAAGCTGGCAGGTCAGATCATATGCGCGGTGGTGGTCTACGCCATGGGGCTTCGCATAGAATTCATAACCAACTATTTCGGAGCCGGCAACATGGCCTTCGGAGATACGGCCTGCTGTATCATCACCATATTGTGGCTGGTTGCCATAACCAACGCAGTGAACCTCATAGACGGACTGGACGGCCTTGCTGCGGGCGTATCGGCCGTATCGGCCCTTTGCATCGGTTATGTGGCTTATATAAACGGACAGTACGTGCCTACCCTGGCAATGATGGCCATAGCAGGCGCTGCACTGGGATTTTTGCCGTATAATTTTCATCCGGCAAAGATATTCATGGGAGATGGAGGCTCGGAGCTTCTGGGATTTTCGCTGGCTGCGGTCTCGGTGCTGGGCACCGTAAAGAGCGCTACAGTTGTCGTGGTGATAATCCCTGCTCTGGTGCTGGGGCTTCCCATATTCGACACGATACTTGCCATCGTACGAAGAGTATACCAGCATCAGTCTATAGGCACGGCGGACAAGGAGCATCTGCATCACAGGATCATGCGCGCAGGCTTTGGACAGCGAAGGGCAGTGATGCTGCTTTACTGTATCAGCGGTATCATGGGAATAATCGCCGTACTGTACAGCAGAGGACTGACCATAGAGTATCTGGGTCTTATCGCGGTGGCGGTAATGCTGATATATGTGCTGCTGTCGGATACCGGAAACAGGAATATCAGTCTCAAGGCAGATAAGATAACAAGAGAGAAAAACAAAAAGGAAAAAGAAAAAAACGATGACAAAAACTGAAAATCTGAATACCATAAATAACAGAGAGCTGATAGGCATGCTGACAAAGGTCGCGCTGCCTATCGCCTTGCAAAGTCTCATAGGCTCGAGTCTCAGCTTCATAGATAACCTCATGGTGGGAAGTCTCGGGGAGCTTGAGCTGAATGCCGTAGGCGTATCGGTGCAGCTTTTCTTCATTTTCTGGATGCTGCTATACGGCTTCGCCGGAGGCTCGGCAACGTTCATATCGCAGTTTTACGGTGTGAGAGATTTTAAAAACATAAGGAGGACAACAGGTTTTGCCCTTACGGTAGCTATGGGCATAGGCCTGCTCTTTTTTATTGCAGGAATGCTGATCCCCGACTATATCCTCCGGATATTCACGAGATTTCCAGAGGTAATAGAAGTGGGCGTGGATTACGTGAGGATAGGCTCCTTCACGTTCCTGATGCTTGCCATAACCCAGCCCTTCACCGTGGCTCTCAGGGCGACCCAGCAGTCGTCTCTGCCGCTTATAGCAAGTATAATAGCCCTTGCAACAAATACATGCCTCAACTATATACTGATATTTGGAAAGCTGGGGCTGCCGGCCATGGGCGTACGGGGCGCCGCGCTGGCTACAGTCATTGCGAGACTGCTGGAGATGTGCATAATACTCTTCGAGGTCTTCGGACTCAGAAACAGGATAGCGGGAAGTTTCAGAGACTTTTTCAGCTATAATAAGACTCTGGCCTTTAAGATAGTGAAGAACGCTCTCCCTACCACAGCCAACGAGACGCTGTGGGGAATAGGCACCTCCATGTACGTGGCGGCCTTTTCCAGGATAGGGATCACCGAGGGTGCGGCTATACAGGCCTGTAATACCATCAACAATATGTTTGCAATGGCGGCTTTCAGTATAGGTGACGCGGTGCTGATACTTGTAGGTCACAAGCTGGGCGAGGGAAAGCTGGAGCTGGCCTTTGACATGGCGAAGAAAATGGTGAAGATCGGTCTGGTTATCGGCGTTTTCTTCGGCGTCGGGACCATAGCGGCCGGAAAACCGCTGCTGAGCCTGTTCGAATTCTCGCCGCAGGGCGCTGATTACGCCTTCAAGATACTGGTGATATACGGGGCGACCATGTGGCTGTCGGTCTACAACGGCATACACGTTACCGGAACCCTGCGCTGCGGAGGGGACACCAGATTTGCCATGCTGACCGAAACGTCCACCGTATGGCTGATCGGAGTACCTCTGGCCTTCATAACATCGCTGTATCTGCAGTTTCCTATATACCTTGCGGTGGCGGCGGTAAAATTCGAGGAGGTCGTAAAGAGCGTTTTCCTTACAAAAAGATTCCTCGGCAGGAAGTGGCTGAAAAACGTGATAAAGGGAATCGACGATTGACGATGCGGATCGAAAGCAACAAAAAAGTTCAAAAAAATACACGAAAAAACAATTAGAAAAAAATGTAAAAACGCTGCAAGCGTTGAAAAAGGCTAATTGTTAATTAATAAATTATTTAAAAATGATTTTACAACAGCCGCAAATTGGTGTAAAATTTTAAGAACGAAAGAGAGGAGATGAATAGGTTGACTTATGTTATAGGCGCGTTGGCGGGACTGATAGCAGGAGGAACGATAGGTTACCTTAAGAATCTTTTCATTTGGCAGAGGTATTTGAAGGAAAGCGAGTCTGCCGGAGCCGATCCGGGCAGTATCGGAGGATTATATGCGAGAGCATTTATCAGCTATTCGGTGAATATATTGACCTTGGCGGCTGCGTTCTTTGCAAGAAACATTTTACCCTTCGACGGCATAGCATTTCTCATAGGGACCGCTGCCGCACTGGCGATAATGAATAAAGTATTGGCTGTAAGACAGAAAAAACCGGAATGTAACGGGAGGGAGGCTTGAATATCATGATGGAGACACTGCATTCGATAGGCATTACCGGAGGGATGGTCACCAGCGCAGTTATCACTGTATTGCTTTGCGCTCTTTCCATAGTGGCCGGCAAAAGATTGCAGACAGTTCCGTCGGGACTCCAGAATTTTGCCGAATGGGCTATAGGAAGTCTGTACGGATTCTTCGGTGACATTATGGGCGAAAAGGCATGCAAGCGCTATTTCCCATTGATAGCCACATTGTTTATATATATACTGTTCTGCAATTATTCGGGACTGCTTCCGGGAGCCGGACATATACCGGGACTCGAAGCGCCGACAGGATCCATAAACTGCACCATGGCAATGGCGGTCATCGTATTCGTGATGATGTTTGCCGTGGGCATCAAGGAGCATCGCGGATTGGGATATTTCAAACATTATTTCAAACCCTTTGCGTTTCTTTTCCCGCTGATGGTGCTTGAGGACCTCGTCAAGCCGGTATCGCTGACACTGCGTCTTTACGGTAACATCTTCGGTGAACATACGGTAACGCAGTCGTTTTTCGATCTGATACCTATAGGGCTGCCTGTGGTGATGCAGGCGCTGAGCGTACTTATGGGTCTCATACAGGCGCTGGTATTCTCGCTTCTGGCGGCGATATATATAAAAGAGGCGATGCCTGAGGAGGAAGAACATTTGTAATGGGTGCTTTGATGGTTTATTTGATTTGACCCGATACAGGATACCGGCAAGGTGTTCTGTTTCAGATATTTTGATTTATATTAACGAAAGGAGAATAAATTATGGGAGGTTTAATAGCAATAGGAGCAGGATTGGCTATCGGTTTGGCAGCAATAGGGCCTGGAATAGGACAGGGAATTGCAGCAGGAAAGGCTTTGGAAGGAATGGCACGTCAGCCTGAGGCAGCAGGTATGTTGCGTACCAACATGATACTTTCCTTCGCTTTTATGGAATCCCTCAGTATATACGGTCTTCTCGTTGCATTCCTGTTATTTGCAAAGATCTAACAGAGGCGCGCATGGGCATCGATGCCATGCGAAAATCTTCAATGGAAGGAAGACGGAATTATGGTTGAAGCATTAGGAATCAGTTTAAAAGAATTCATATTCTATCTGATCAACTTTCTGATCCTGGTGGGAGCATTGACAAAGTTCCTGTATAGACCGTTCCTGAATGTTCTGGAAACGAGAAAGCAGTCTATAAAGGATGCTCTTGACAACGCCGCTCTTACCAACAGGAGAGCCGATGAAAAGATGGAAAATTACAATAAACGCATCGCGAAGGTCGAAGAGGAGAGCCGCGAGATCATCAGAGACGCCAAGGTCAGGGCAGACGCACAGGCGAGAGATATCATAGATGAGGCCAACAGGCAGGCGGCCGAGATGATAGGCAAAGCGGAGCAGACCATCGAGAAGGAAAAGGAAAAGGCCATGGAAGAAATGAGGCAGGAGATAGCGGCCATTGCTATGCTTGCTGCCGAGAGGATCGTGGAGCATGAGATTCAGAAGGCAGGTCAGGAAGCGATCGTCGATGAAGTTATCAGAAGAGCAAGGAGTACGGGATGGCAGAATTAACCATTGATTTGACTTACGGTACGGCTTTGTTTGAAGCTGCCAGAGAAACGGGAAAGACGGAGATCATCAAGGAGGAATCGGCGGAGGTACTGGAGATATTTCGCAGAGAGCGGGATCTTCAGACATTCGTCAATGCACCGGGGATATCGGCGGACCAGAAGAAAGAGGCTCTCGAAGCTATCTTCGGAGGAAAGATCTGTGATGAGCTTCTGAACTTTCTGTGCATTCTGGTAGATAAAGGCAGGACCTTCCATCTTGAGAAGATGATCAAGGTGTATAAGGATCTTGCGGATAAGGAAGAAGGCTTTTCTTACGGGACCGTTTATTCTGTGATCCCTCTCGGCGATGAACGTATAAAGGAGCTTGAGGAAGAGACCTCGAAGCTCCTGAGGATAAACGTAAGGCTATCCAACGAAATAGATCCCAAACTGATGGGAGGCTTCAAGATACTTGTGGAAGGCAAGCTTATCGACGCATCCATCAGAAAGAGATTTGACGAGCTTAACAGTCAGATTAATTTGAGCTAGGGAGGAAAAGAAATGAATTTGAGACCGGAAGAAATAAGTGCAGTCATAAAGGAACAGATAAAAAACTACAAGAACAAGCTTGACGTTTCCGACTTTGGCACGGTAATACAGGTGGGAGACGGTATAGCCAGAGTTTACGGTCTGGAAAACTGCATGGCGGGCGAGCTGCTGGAATTCACCGGCGGCACCTACGGCATGGCCCTTAATCTGGAGGAGGACAATGTCGGCGCCGTAATACTGGGCTCTGACAGAGAGATAAGAGAAGGCGACGTGGTAAAGCCTATGGGAAAGGTAGTTGAAGTCCCGGTAGGCGATGATATGCTGGGTCGTGTCGTCAATGCTCTCGGTCAGCCGATAGACGGCAAGGGTCCGATAGTCACCAGAG
>JAETSS010000399.1 GCA_021769545.1 Eubacterium sp. | reverse complement strand
AACCCGGGTTCTACGAGGTTCTTTATCGGGCTTGACGACGAACTTGTGCGCCTTTTCGGCGGCGACAGGATACACGCGCTTATGTCCAGATTTATGGATTCCGGCGACGAAGCGATAGAGGCGAAGCCGCTTACAAAGGCGATAGAAAACGCTCAGAAGAAAGTAGAAGGCAGAAACTTTACAGCTCGTAAATACGTCCTGCAGTACGATAACGTAATGAATAAGCAGAGAGAGATCATTTACGGCGAAAGACGCAGGGTCCTCGACGGCGAGGATCTCAGAAGCCACGTTATTTCCATGGCTGAGGAATTTGCCGACGAGTATGTGGGAAGCTGCGTTGCGGAATCCAAGTTCTCCGAGGAATGGGATCTTGAAACTTTGGAAAAATCCATGAAGAAACTGTGCGGCGAGTTCAAGCTGCCTTCTTATGAAGATAACCCCGATGTTACGCCAGAACAGCTCAAGGAAGACGTGTACGCCGAGATCGAAAGATGTTACGCTGAGAAAGAAGCAGAGATCGGCGCGGAGCGCATGAGGGATCTGGAGAGAATGATCCTCATAAGAGTTGTTGATAATAAATGGATGGATCATATCGACGCTATGGATCAGCTCAGGACGGGAATCGGGCTGCGCGGCATCGGACATCAGGACCCCGCTATGGCTTACGCCAACGAGGGCTTTGATATGTTCGAGGAGATGATCAGCAATATTAAAGAAGAAACCGTTAAATTCTGCCTGAACGTTACCGTGCAGACGAACACCGAGAGAAAGCAGGTAATGGAAGCCGGAAACGCTCAGAAAGAGGAAGTTTCTCCGAGCATCGGCGGTTCTTCGCAAAGAGCAAAGATAGAAAACGGCTCTATGCCTGCCGAGGCGACCAAGGAAACGAAGCAGCAGAACCGCGAGCCTGTTAGGAGGGAAACTCCGAAGATAGGCAGAAACGATAAATGCCCGTGCGGAAGCGGCAAGAAGTATAAAAACTGCTGCGGTAAGAATTTATAGACGGATGAACGCCGGATATCGAGGGATTCCGACAGAATTTTCGATCTTGCCTGTTGACCTGGGAATCGCATTTTGGTAATGTTTACAGGGTTTATG
>JAETSS010000398.1 GCA_021769545.1 Eubacterium sp. | reverse complement strand
TCATCCATGATCACATCACAGTAAAAATCTCTGTTCTCGGCATCATCGTCATTGATGCCCTCCTTGAGTCCTTCCGCATATCCCTGTATCAGCGCGATCGGCGTCTTCAGCTCATGGGACACATTGGACAAAAACTCCTTGCGCATCTCATCGATCTGTTCTTTTTTCTCGATATCCCGCATCAGTTCGTTGTTTGCGGTCTTTAACTCCGAGATCGTCCTCTCCAGCGTGCTCGACAGCTCATTCATGTGTTCACCGAGCTGGTCGATCTCATTCTGCCCGCGGCTCTCGTATTTTGTCTCAAATCTGAGTTTTGTCATCTCCTCGGAAATGGTCTTTAGTTCCATGATCGGCCTCGTGATCCTTGTCGTCACAAACCAGATCAGCACTGCGCTGATCAGCGTCGCGATGATCCCGACATACGCCAGAAAACGGTTGGACAGATTCACACTGTCACGTATGCTCTCGATCGGAGACCGTATCAGAAACAGATTCCCATTGTTGAGCAGCCCCCACATCTCCAGGTACTCCGTATTGGTGGACTGGTCCATCGCCTTTGCGATGGAGTAGCTGCTGCTGCCCTCGTCGAGATAATCAATATCATTGCCCGGACTGAAAAAATTGTCATAGAGCCTGCTCAGCAGCTTATCCACATCCCTCGTGCTGGAAATCTTGGTATTGGATGCGGCATCGATGACAAGCAGTCCGATATTGTACATATCACAAGTCTTTCGCAGCTCGAGACGAAATGCGTCCGACGATATGTCACCGTACGTCATCACTTCATTGATCCTGTAATACGCATCTATGATGGCGCTTTTCTTATTCTGTATATAAAAATTTTCCAGAAAAATATTGTTGATGATCCAGCAAAGAACGATCGTCCCAGCCATCACAGCGATAAATACAAGGGCGATCTCCTGTTTGATGGAATATTTGTTCTTTAATAGCCTCATATCTCCAGTTTGTAGCCCATCCCCCAGACTGTTTTGATCAGTTTTCCCTTCTCACCCAGCTTGCTCCGCAGTTTCTTTACGTGGGTGTCGATCGTTCTGGCATCGCCAAAATAATCATAATTCCAGACACTGTTGAGGATCTTCTCCCTC
>JAETSS010000397.1 GCA_021769545.1 Eubacterium sp. | reverse complement strand
TATGGCGCGGAGCTTTGGCAGGACTGCAGAGTAACGGATGTCATCACGGAACAGGGTTTCGTGACGGGAGTAAAGGTGCGTTTCAGAGGCGAGGAGGCGGAGATAAAAAGCAGAATCGTCATCGGAGCCGACGGAGCGTATTCTATCGTAGCAAAATCACTTGGACTCATGCAGGAGGAGCCTTACGGTATCTGGATGGGCGAGAGGGCGTATTTCAAAGGTATAAAGCTGGACAGAGCCCTTGCAAAGGACCAGTATGAAGCCTACGGAGTTTTTTCCTTCGATGCAGGGGTGGCTCCGGGCTATTTCTGGATAGTACCCGTGGGAAAGAACGGCGTGAAGCAGGGCATCTGCAACGTAGGCATGTTGATACAGGACAGAGACGCATATAGAGGCGAGGATCTGCAGCAGAGATTTTTTAAGTGGATAAACGGCTCGAGGAAGATATCGGTGATGTTCGAAGCTGCCGAGCGTATCAGCCCATGGGAGGGCGGAAGATTCGGAGATATTACACAGGGTACCCGTAAGGCAGGCGACGGCTTCATGCTCATAGGTGATGCGGCTTCCTTCGTGATGCCGCTGAGCAACGACGGCCTCTCGGAAGCTGCCGACTCCGCCAAGGCTGCGGCATATGCGGCGAAAAAAGCGATCAAGGAAGATGATCTGTCGGAGAGCAAGCTCATGTCGGAATACAAGAGGGCTCTCGACCACAGAAAGGAAAACGAGCTGCTGGAGGAGCTGAAGGACATCAGGCTGCTGATGGAATCCATGCACGATCCTGCAGTAATGGACGGTATCATCGAGAAACTGGAAACAGATCCCGTGTACCGCAGGAGACATATAAAATAAGAGGAAAACAATAAACGCCCGATCAGTACATATCAGCTGATCGGGCGCTGTTTGTGTAAAGTTGTTTGTGACTGCACATCAACGAAAACACCGTCTTGCACACTTTTTTTTACTTATGGTACGTTTCATTACGTATTATCTTAAAGCTCCTGTATATCTGTTCCAGCAGGATCACGCGCATCATCTGATGCGGGAATGTCATGGCGGAAAAGGACAGCTTGAAATCGGCGCGGCTGCTCACTTCCTGCGACAGCCCCA
>JAETSS010000030.1 GCA_021769545.1 Eubacterium sp. | reverse complement strand
ATCCCATTCGATGTTATCGTAAGCCACCTTCCACCTGCACCTAAGTACCACGATGAGATCAAGGAGATCTTAGACGAAGGACTTGTAAAGGATGAAGGAGCATTCGTAGTGGAAGCAACGGGAACGAAGGACGGCAAGAAGGTGCTGGTAGAAACATACCTTTATGCACCGGGATGTGTAGAGTCATTTGAGAGAGCAGGGATCACGGGAGAACAGTATCTTACTGGACAGTGTGGATCGTTATTTACCAAGATGTTCGTAAACGACGACTACACTCAGACGGGACTTATCTCATCTGATATGCTGACATACGAGGAATGCGACAAGTACCTTGACTATGCAGCCAAGCTGGACATCACCCTCGAAACGGAAGTAAAACCTCTTTAATTAAATACATAATAACCAACAAGTCATAATAGTTAAAACCGCAGACATACCTGCGGTTTTGCTATTATACAATAATAATCAACACAATGACGCTTTTCTTTGTTATAATGGTTCTATTTAAAGCGTATAATCATTTTATATCTTCGAAAGGGTCTTGAAATGGTAAACTTATTTCAAAAAAAAGTTTTGATCCTGGCGCTCTACGCCGGGGAGATCATGATGAAAAACGGCGCCGAGATATACAGGGTCGAGGACACCATCGCGCGTATATGCAAAGCCTGCGGGATAAATTACGTTGAGGTCTTTGCAACGCCTACGGGTATATTCCTTTCTCTGGATAAGGGCGGCGACGATGACGATACCCAGACCTATATCAAGCGGATACAGGGTACCGGCACGGATCTTGGCAAGATCTCAAGGGTAAATCAGTTCTCGAGACAGTTCACCACCACTGATCTGTCGGTGGAAGACGGCATGAAGATCCTCAAAGAGATAGACGACCAGCCTCCTTACCCGATATTCATGCGTCTACTGGGGGCTGCCATGAGCGCATCTGCATTTTGCCTGCTGTTTGGCGGAGGATTCATAGATTTCTGTATCTCCATCCTTTCCGGCATGGCATGCTATACCTTCGCGCTTTTGCTGAAAAAGCTCAACATCAATTCCTTCGTTACCGGCTTCTGCTGCTGTGCTCTCGCTGCCTTCATAGCCATATTCGCATCTACGGCCATTGCGCAGGCTTCGTATAATCCGATAATCATAGGGACATTGATGCTGTTCGTTCCGGGCGTTGCCCTGACAAACTCCATCCGCGACTTCCTGTCGGGAGATATGCTTTCCGGCGTATCACGCCTGATGGAGGCCCTACTTACAGCCGTTTCTCTTGCTGCCGGAGCCGGTGTGGTTCTCAAGCTCTGGACACTGCTGGGAGGTGTTGGTTTATGATGTCACTGCTGGTTCAGATACCGGTGGCTTTGATCGCCACCTTCGGATTTTGCATAATTTTCAATGTCCCTGCGAAGAAATTCCCCATATGCGCCGCCATCGGCGCTGTAAGCTGGATGTCATATCAGACCTTCATCTACAACGGTCTTTCTCAGGTGTTCGCCGCCTTCATAGCCGCCTGCATTGTGTGGCTCGTCAGCAATATCTGCTCAAGACTGTTCCGTGAGACTTCCACCATGTTTATCATTCCGGGTATCCTGTGTCTCGTACCGGGCTCCGGCATGTATTACACCATGTTGGCGATGCTCAATCACGATATGGAGGCAACGGCGTCTACCGGCACCGTAACGCTGATGACTGCCGGCGCCATCGCCGCGGGGCTGCTGGCTATGGGGTCTGTTATGGGAGTTATCATTTTGTTTATAAACAGGGTGAAGGCTATCGTTGGGAAGGGGCGGTAGTGCCGGTTCCTGTCGGTCGTTTCGGGGCGATTCCAAAGATATGACCTCTCAGACTATCTTTTTGTGGAATTTCACCCCTTGCATGACGGTGTGTACGGGTGCATTCCAAAAAAGACGAGGATTTCGCCTATGATCTTTGGAATATTTGAGGTAAATGGGACTTTTGCCGGTGATTATTCCAAAAGATGATGCTATCTGAGCCGGAATCTTTGGAATCGACAGCGTATGACTAGTCCATAAGAGCTTAAATTCCAAAGACAGTGCGCTTTTCCATAAAAAAATTTGGAATCTCCAAGGCACGCACATCTCCTTATTGTCACAGGGACCCATAACTTGAAGGCGCTCCTGAAAACAAAAGGAAAAATTCTCGTATGCGCCCCGCAAAATTCCTCTAGAACAAAACATGACCCTGCCGAAAAAACAGGATCATGCTTTTATTTTATATTTTACAGATTTTCCAGCTTCTTGGCTGCTGCGTCGAGCCAGTCGCCTTCGAACAATTCTATCATTCCCTTATCGCATGCTGCCGCCAGCTTCGGATCGATAGGGAGCTTGCCGAGGACATCGAGTCCGTGCTCTTTTGCTACCTCGTCTACCTTGCTCGGGCCGAATACGGGGATTTCTTTGCCGCAGTCAGGACATTTGAGATATGACATGTTTTCCACGAGTCCCAGTACCGGGATGTTCATCATTTCCGCCATCTTTACGGCTTTTGTGACGATCATCGATACGAGTTCCTGCGGTGAGGTGACTACGATGATGCCGTCTACGGGCAATGACTGGAACACCGTGAGAGGTACGTCTCCTGTTCCCGGCGGCATATCCACGAACAGATAATCCACATCGCCCCATAAAACGTCAGTCCAGAACTGCTTTACGGTACCTGCGATAACGGGTCCTCTCCATACTACCGGATCGGTGTCGTTTTCAAGCAGATTGTTTACCGACATGGTGCCTATTCCCGTCTTTGTATTTATAGGGAAAATACCCAGCTCGTTGGCTGTGGCTTTTTCGGTGATGCCGAATGCTTTAGGGATAGACGGTCCTGTAATGTCTGCGTCCAGGATCGATGATTTGTATCCCAGCCTGTTCATGTTTACAGCCATCAGTGATGTTACCATAGATTTGCCTACGCCGCCTTTTCCGCTTACTACTGCGATGACCTTCTTGATATTGTTAAAGCTGTTGGTTTCTTCAAGAAAGCTCTGAGGCTGTCCGCTGCAGTTTCCTGCGCTTGCACAGCTGGAACAGTCGGAGTTGCAGCTTCCCGGCTGCTGCTGAACCTTTTCTTTTTCGTCCATTTTTTACTACCTCTTTCCTTATAACTATGAAAACTACCTGATTTTATGCTTTGACTGCATATATATTCCCGCAGTTTCAATACTTCTCTGCAATTATGTTTTGCATATCATAGTATATTATACTGTTTCGGTTAAGTTAACGCAAGTCTATAGTTCAGGGACGGCTGTAGAAAATGGATTTTACCTTTTCTCTTCGTGTATACAAAAAAATACATGCCTGAAAATTCCTCCGGCAAACCGCATGCATCCGCTGAAATACCAACGTATTGCCCTTTCCAGGATAAATAGCGTTGCAGTTATGTTCATATAAAAATTCTTGCAAATTTTCTGACAACATGCTATGCTGTGCTTATGAAAATATTTTCATAAGCACTAATCTTTAAAATTCAAGCTTTATTTACATTTATATCTTAGTAACTGCTAATCTGTTATGAAAATACTTTCTAACGCCATTTTACTATTATCAAAATTGGAGGGAAAACATGAGTGAAGTTACTGCAAAAGAACAACAAGAAAAAGTAGTGGATCAGGATTATCCCCTTGAACACGTACCAAAAAGCGCAAGAAGAGGACTCATATCCATCAGCTGTGTATTGATCGGCTTTACGTTCTTTACACCTACCATGGCTTCCGGGGCATCTCTGGGCGCAGCATTTACATTCGATGACCTGATTCTCATCATCATCGCCGGCAGTATCATACTGGGGCTTTATGTGGCTCTGATGTGCTGTATAGGCGCAAGGACCGGTCTGACATGCGTCCTGCAATCCAAATACACCTTTGGACAGATAGGTGCAAAATGGTCCGATATAATCCTGGGCGGAACTCAGGTATTCTGGTATGCCATCACAGGTGAGTACATGGGAAGTCTGTTCTCCATGGCTCTCGGTCTCGATTCCTTCGGATGGAAAGTATTCTTCATCATCTTCTGGGGCGTTGTCATGGGTATAACGGCTCTGTACGGTGTAAAGGCCATGTCGATAGTATCGTACGTAGCGATCCCGCTTATGGCTGTACTGATGGTGCTGGTAATGATACTGGCAGTAAAGGAAGCCGGAAGTGTTGATGCCATCCGTGCCATAACGCCATCATCTACGATGACCGTTACATCCGCCATTACAATCATAGTCGGAACCTTTGCTTCCGGAGGTACACAGGCCGGCAACTGGGCAAGATTTGCAAAGAGCGGCAAGGTGGCCTTTATCGCTGGGCTTCTCGGCTTCCTGGTGGGAAACGGCGTGATGATATTCTCAGGTATGCTGGGCGGTCTCGTATTCGGTACTGGAGATCTTATCGAGCTGATGATCTCGATGGGTATCGTTTTCTGGGCTCTGATCATCCTCACACTGAACATCTGGACTACAAACAATGCTACCGCATACGCCTTCGGTATGGCCGGTGCTGAATTTTTCAACAAAAACAACAAGAAGCCGTTTATCATCGGCGGCATCATCATCGCACTGATAATGGCGATATTCGGTATATCCAATTACTTCCTGCCGGTGCTCAATCTGCTCGGTACGTTCGTTCCACCTCTCGGCGGAGCAATAATAGGCGACTACTTCTTCGTATCCAAGGGCAGGATCCCTAAACTGGAGTACGTTCACTTCAAGAAACTGAGGATCGCACCTATCATCGCTTATGTACTGGGATGTGCGGCAGCATATCTGGGCGGCGTATTCAATATAGGAATGCCGGCACTTCAGGGAATACTCATCGCTATGGTGGCAATGCCTATCGTACACGCGATTTTCGTAAAGTGCGGAATCAGCGATGAACACGACGTTGATAAAGACGCCGAATACATATAAACTAATACATAAACCCCAAATAAAGGAGGACATCATGACACAATTACTTATCAAAAACGCACAGCTTCGTCACACCGAAGGTCTGAACGATATTCTCATCACCGACGAAAAGATCGAAAAGATCGGTCACGATCTAACTGCAGGAGAAAACGCAGAGGTGATCGACGCCGGTGGAAATCTCGTATCTCCGCCAATCATCGATCCCCATGTGCATCTTGATGCAGTACTGGTTTCCGGACTTCTTCCGCGAAAAAACGAAACAGGCACACTTCTTGAAGCCATCGATATCTGGAGCGAATGGAAACCGGGTATAACCAAGGAGCTGCTTAAAAAGAACGCTCGCAGAGTCATCGACTGGTACATAGCCAACGGCGTTCTCAGAGTTCGTACGCACGCTGACAGTACAGATCCTACACTGGTCACCGTGGAAAGTCTGCTGGAGCTGAAAGAAGAGGTCAAGGATCTCATCGACATACAGGTGGTTGCTTTCCCGCAGAACGGTATCTACACCGATCCGTCATACAAGGACCTGCTGGAGGAATCGATAAAAATGGGAGTCGACGTAGTCGGAGGCGCTCCGCATCTTGAGTTTACACGTGAAGGCGGCGTAAGGGATGTGGAAACGGTATTCGAGCTGGCTGAAAAGTACGGCAAGCTCATCGATATACACATCGATGAAACGGGCGATCCTCACTCAAGATTCATCGAGGTCATGGCAAAGGAAAGCATCAACAGAGGCATGGGTGAGCTGGCTACGGGCAGCCACACCACGGCAATGCACAACTACAACAACGACTACGCATACAAGCTCATCGGCAATCTGGCAAGAGCAAAGATGAACATGATCGTGAATCCATCGGCCAACGCTCTGCTGCAAAGCAGGATGGACGGCTATCCTAAGAAGAGAGGCGTTGCCAGAGCAGACGATATGCTGGCAAGAGGCGTCAATGTATCGATAGGCCACGATTCCGTAATGGATCCTTGGTATTCCATGGGCAAGGCAAATCTGCTGCAGCAGGCATTCATCATGCTCCATCTGGGACAGATGATCGGAACGGAGCAGGTACAGCAGCTCTTCGATATGATAACGATAAATTCAGCCAAGACGCTCCATCTTGATAACTACGGCATCGAAGTGGGAAATCAGGCCGATATGATAATATACGACGCTGCGACTGTAGACGATATCATCAGACTGCAGTCGGAATGCACCCACGTTATAAGAAAGGGAAAAGTTATATGTGAAACGATCCCTGCAAAGAGAACGCTTAAATACGCCGAACCATTTGACGTTGACTTTAAATTATAACACCTTCAGGAGAGGAGTTTGTCTATGTACAAACTCCTCTTTTTAGTGTAGAATTGAAAAAAAGCAAGGAGAAAAAGCGTTGAATATCAAGGAAGTAGCCGAAAAAGCAGGAGTCTCGATAACTACCGTTTCCAGAGTACTTAATAATCCCGACATGGTCTCCGAAAAGACCAAGGAGCGCATCCTGTCTGTGATGAACGAGCTCAACTACACGCCCAACTGGTTCGCACGCAATCTGCAGAACAACCGGACCAATGTGATAGGCATGCTGGTTCCCGACACCCTGGAGCAATCCAATATGGAGATCGCCAAGGGCGTTGAAAAGATAGCCAGACAGCATAAATGCAACATCATACTATGCAATACAGGCTTCGATATAAACGTCGAGCGTGAACACATATCGACCCTTGTCCAGCGGAATACCGACGGCATTATCCTGACATCGTCGGCACTGGAAAGAGAGGATATTTCGCGCCTGAAAAATCAGAAGCTCCCATTCGTAATGATCGAAAAGAACAAGCACCTTGAAAATGAAAACATGGTATATACGGATTATGATACAGCCTCTGAGGAAGCCGTACGACACCTGATCGATATGGGAAGAAAACATATCGCCATCATACTGTCACAGCACCCCGAGACCATCAACGAGGAAAAGCTGGCGGGCTACCGCAGGGCTCTTGCAGCCGGGCGCCTCACTTTCGATGAACGAATGATAATGACCTCCGAAAATACCATCGAGGGCGGATTTATCGCCACCAGCAGACTGCTGGAAAGCAGCGATCCTCCCGATGCGATATTCATAGCAAGCGATACCATGGCATTCGGGGCCATCGAAAGGATGAAGCAGGATGATCTCACACCGGACCAACTGGCCATCGTAGGCTTTGACGATCTGAAAACAGGCGCCGTAGTCGAACCCAAGCTGACCACGGTAACAAAGCCGTCATACAGGATGGGACTCACCGCAGCCAGGCTGCTTTTTGATATCATCGAAGACAACTCGCTTATGGACGATACCCAGTCCATCATCCTGAAATCGAGATTGAAAATACGAAAATCATGCGGAAATAAAGAACGTTTGAAAGAAATATGGTAGGGAAAATCATGATAAACAGTAATATAATGGGGCTGAAAATGTCTAACCCCCTCGTTATCGCACCCGGCCCATGGACGCGCGGGATAAAAAATCTGAAAAACGCACTCCTCACCGATGCGGGTGCCATCATAACGGAAAGCATCGTCAGCGAAGCATATCCCGATCTATGTCCACGATACGCATACAGCCAGCACGGCGGCGTCCAAAACATCAGGCTTTACACGGCGCTGGAATTCGAAACATGGCTGGATGCACTGGAAGAGGTAAATAAGGAAAACCGTTACGGCTCCACGTCAAGGCTCATCGCCTCGGTAATGGGTACCACCGCTTCCGAGCTTCGCTATATCGCAAAGAAGGTGGAAAAGACGGGGGTCGACGGTATAGAGCTGGGGCTCGCCTGTCCTATGGGAGAAGGCCCCGACATCATCGCAGGCGACCCTCACAAGGTATACGAATACACGAAAGCAGTCGTCGACAGCGTCAGCATCCCCGTATCCGTGAAGCTCAGCGCAGCCACGGGCAACCTTTCCGCGGTCGTTCATGCCGCAGAAAAAGCAGGCGCTTCCGGCATCAGCGCCATAGACACGCTGAAATGCATACTCAATATAAATATCGATACAGGCAAGCCCGACCTGCCTACATACGGCGGATATTCAGGCGCTCCCATACGGCCTGTCGCTCTCGCAGCGGTGGCCTGCATAGTACAGAGCACAAACCTTCCGGTGATAGGTTTCGGAGGTATACAGAACTACGAAAATCTGCTGGAATTCATCATGCTGGGGGCATCTGCCGGCGGTGTCGGGACAGAGATACTGCTCAACGGATATGATGTGATCGACCGCATACTGTCGGATACGGGCAGCTGGATGGAAAAGCGCGATATCGCTTCTCTCGATGAGATACGCGGTATATCGCTGGATGAGCTAAGGTCCTTTGAAGAGATCAAGGAGGAATCCAAAACGGCCGAGCTGATATCGGGCTGCGATGCTGTCTCCGGCTGCGGAAAATGCGCGGACTGCTGCCTCAACGGCGCTATAGACCTTGACAACGGCGCTGTCACCATAAACGAACAGGCATGCGACGGCTGCGGCCTTTGCCTGAGCATCTGTCCGGAGAACAGGATAAGGCTTACGTGGAAGTAATCGAAAAAAACGGCTTGCGTCCTTTTTTATGGGATACAAGCCGTTTTCTTTATTCATATTTATACTATTTCAGCATAGCGTCTGAAGCTTTCTGCTGTGCTCCTGAACTACCTTCTTCAAAATCTCATTGTCCATTTTGAGAGCATCTATCTCTTCATTCCTGACAGCATAACGTCTATACGTGTCAATATAGCATCTCTCGATGTTCTGAAGCCTTGGCGATATGTCATTTTCAATCATCAGCTCTACATTTTTAAGTCTGCCATCCATTCCTGCTATTTGAGCGTCTATCTTGTTAAGCCGTTTATCTACTTGCTCAAAGCGCTTATCAACCTGTTCAAAACGCTTATCGATCTGCTCAAATCTGGCATCAATCTGCTCAAACCGTTCGTCGATCTGTTCAAACCGTTCGTCAATCTGTTCAAACCTGGCATCGATCTGTTCGAAACGCTCGTCGATCTGCTCAAATTTCTTATCGATTCTGTCGAACCGTTCGTCGATCCTATCAAATTTTTCGTCGATCTGATCGAAACGCTCGTTGTTCTGGCGCTGCATCTCATATATAGGCTTCAATTTATTGTCCAGTAAATCGGATATCGCCAGCAATGTTTCATTATCTACCATTTCATTTTCCCCCTTTTCTGCAAATACCTTGCAACATTCTCTGCACCACACTTTCCCCTTGAAAGTACGTTAATTATATCATAGCTCCGCATCGAAATTCAATCCCAAAGGAATTCTGCAAATAACTCTCCCATCCTCTACAAAAATAACACGTTAACAAGCCCCAGCACCAATCCGATCAGGGCTCCGAGATTAACTATGGTGTTCAGCTCCTTCTTCATGACCTCGAGCACCAGCTTTTCCAGATCCTCGACATCCATCTCGTTTATCTTATCCTCGATTATCCCGGACACATTGATGCCTTTGACTGTATTTTCTATGCCGCTGCGTACGAGACTGCGATATGCATTGCCTATCAGCTCTTCCTGCTTTTCCTTGGAGATGTCTATCCTCTCCAGCAGCCCGGACAGCGACGAACCTTCCAGCGCATCCAGCTCCTTTTCCACCAGAGGCTGTACATAGGATCTTCCGTCGCTCTCAATGAGCCGCTCTATCTCGGCGCCGCCCTGCGATGTTATGGCGCTGACGGCCTCATCGGAAAGAAACATCTCCAGCATCGTGCCCTTCGTCTTCGCTTTTATGACCTCGCCGCCTTTTTCCGCAAAGAGCTCACCGAGCTTTACCTCTGAAAGCGAGTCAACGATCTTGTCGCAAAGCACATCCGATGTCTTTTCCCTTACCGCATCATAGACCGCTTCATCACCGC
>JAETSS010000396.1 GCA_021769545.1 Eubacterium sp. | reverse complement strand
ATTAAGCTGGATGACGAGTCAAAGGCTGCAGGCGGACTTAAGATCGTGGGTACGGAGCGTCATGAGTCAAGGCGTATCGATAACCAGTTAAGAGGACGTTCGTGACGTCAGGGAGATCCGGGGGAATCCAGATTCTTCCTTTCCTTAGAGGATGATCTGCTGCGTTTGTTTGGCGGAGAAAGGACCATGGCTTTATTTAATGCCCTGGGCATTCCCGAAGGGCAGGAAATTCAGCATTCTTCTCTTACAAAGGCCATTGAAAAGGCTCAGAAGAAAATAGAGAGCAACAACTACGGTATCCGTAAAAACCTTTTAGATTATGATCAGGTCATGAACGAGCAGAGGGAGATCATTTATGCGGAACGCCGCCGGGTGTTAGACGGCGAAAGCATGCGTGACGCCATTTACAAGATGATCACGGATATCGTGGAAAACTCTGTTTCCATGTGCATTCCCGATGACGGAAGCAGCGACGACTGGGATCTTGTGGAGCTTCATCAGGTGCTTGGAGGCATTATCCCCGTTAAGCAGCTAAACCACGGTATGGTCAAGGGGATGAAGAAAAACGAACTTCTTCATATGCTGAAAGAGGAAGCGGTCAAGTTATACGAGAGCAAGGAAGCGGAATTTCCCAATGCGGAGGCCATCCGTGAGATCGAGCGCGTTATTTTGTTAAAGGTGATCGACAGAAAATGGATGACCCATATTGACGATATGGATCAGCTGCGTCAGGGCGTAGGCCTTGCCGCATACGGACAAAAGGATCCTATCGTAGAGTATAAGATGAACGCTTACGAAATGTTTGACGCCATGACGGAAAACATCAAGGAAGATACCGTCAGGCTTTTATTCAGCGTCCGCGTAGAGCAGAAGGTGGAAAGGGAGCAGGTTGCCCAGGTTACCAGCACGAATAAGGATGAAAGCGTGAAGGGGCCCATGAAGCGAGAAAACGCGAAGATATATCCCAACGATCCCTGTCCCTGCGGAAGCGGTAAAAAGTATAAAAACTGCTGCGGCAGAGCTTGATCTGAAAGAGCAGGAGACAAAAGAAAGCCGTAGCGGATAAACAAATGAAAGGCGAAGGCAGAAACGGATATAAGCGGCGGCAGGCGCTAATAGAG
>JAETSS010000395.1 GCA_021769545.1 Eubacterium sp. | reverse complement strand
AACGGGAACTGTGATCGGTGCGCCCGTCGAGACGGCGTCCATCCCTCTCACCAGTCCGTCCGTAGGTCCCATGGCGATACATCTCACCGTATCATCACCCAGATGCTGTGCGACCTCGATCGTCAGCACGGTGCCGTCACTTCTAGTGATCTTTACCGCGTCATTCAGTTCCGGAAGCTGCCCTTCACTGAACTTTACATCAAGAACCGCACCGATAATCTGGGTAACTTTACCAATTATCTTATCTGCCATCTTTTTGTTTCCTCTCTATCCTAAATTTATTTATTTATCTTTTTACCAATATCCCTTCTCGCATGGTACACACTGTAAAGAACGCCTGCACCTGGCGTTCTTTGAAACGAAACTTAGAATTTCTTATCCTGCGTACTTTGCAGGATTAGAAATTCTTTTCGTTTTCATGATATTGCCTGCGCACCCGCGATGATCTCTGTCAGCTCCTGCGTGATCGCGCTCTGGCGCGCCCTGTTGTAGAGCAGCGACAGACTCGAGATGATCTCATCCGCATTGTTTGTCGCATTGTCCATCGCCTGCATTCTGGCCGCATTCTCACTCGCAACAGCCTCGATCATCGCGCCGTAGATCAGACTGGTGATATACTTTGGAATGATCAGTTCGATCGCATCCTCTGTCTCGGGCTCAAAATCCAGCACTGCCTTGTCATCATCGCTGCGCTCATCCTCAATCTTGATCGGAAGCAGTTTCAGTCTGGTCGGTATATGCGTCACAGTATTCTTAAATCCTGTATAGACAACATAGATCTCTCCCACTTTGCCTGTCGCAAAATCGTCAAGTACCTGATTGCTGATCTTCATGGCATCCGCATAGATCGGCTCCTCGATCGCGTCAGAATAATCCTCGCCCATCTCATAGCCTAATCTTGCAAAGGTATCCCTTCCTTTGCTTCCTACCGGGTAAATGATCAAGTCATCCTTATTCCACTCATTGTCCCGCACCAGCTTAATGATGTTGGAGTTGTAGCCGCCGGCAAGCCCCCTGCTGCCTGTGATCACGATCACAGCCTTTTTGGAGGAATCGTTTGCCTTGAGATATGGATGGTTGATATCCCCTGCTTTGGAAAGCATGGAGACCACCGTTTCATACATGCA
>JAETSS010000029.1 GCA_021769545.1 Eubacterium sp. | reverse complement strand
ATGACGGCAGCGTTGGCGATGCTTTCCAACACAGGCTCTGCCTTCGGTGAAACTGCTTCCCTCGGCAATTTTTCACCCTTCAGTCCCGTGCTCAAGCTCTATCTCAGCGCTCTGATGATAGTAGGAAGGCTGGAACTGTTCACGATAATAATATTGTTTACAAGAAATTTCTGGGGCCGTGACAGATAGGAAAGTTCATCAGATAATAACATATCATAAATAAACAGCTTTTGGCAATCATAATAATTGAGGAGGGCTGTATATGAAAGTAAAGGATCTGATGAGCACCAATATAACATGCGTACGTGAGGACACTTCCGTACTGCAGATAGCCGCCCACATGAAGAAGGACAACGTGGGAAGCCTGCCGGTCTGCACCGACAGCGGCCACCTGACAGGCATAGTCACCGACAGAGATCTTGTCCTGAGAGTCATCGGAGAAAACAAAAAAACGGGACTTTCCGAAATGACATCAAAGGATATCATGACAAAAGATCCCGTTACCGTTTCCCCGGATACAGGCATACATGACGCCGCACTGCTGTTTTCGGCGCACCGGATAAGAAGGCTCCCTGTAGTGGAAGCCTCTAAGCTTGTGGGGATGCTGTCTCTCGGAGATATGGCATCAAAGCCGCTGTATATCGATGAAGCGGGCGATGCTCTGTCGGCCATCAGCATCACAGATGATCTGCAGGCAGGAAATTGATCTCCCGCCTGCTGAGATCTACATAATCCACAAATACACTCATCTCATCACCCAGCTTATAGCACCTGCCCGTATGCTTTCCCACGAGAGAATATTTTTCCCTGTCATAATCATAGTAGTCGTCTCTCAGATCTTCTATCCTGATCATTCCCTCGATGGTGTTCTCAAGCTGGACGTATATCCCGAAATCCGTTACTCCGCTTATTACTCCGTTGTAATACTCTCCCACGTGGTAGCTCATATACTCAGCTTTCTTGAGCTTTTCCACCTCGCGTTCCACCTCTACAGCCTCTCTTTCCATTATGGATGACTGCTCCGCCGCCTCCTGCGCGGTCTTTTTGAAATGTCTTACCGTCCTGGCGGAAATGCCCTCTCTCATGCAGTATTTTATTATCCTGTGTATCATCAGATCGGGATAGCGCCTTATAGGCGATGTGAAGTGGCAGTAATATTTCAGCGACAGGCCGAAATGACCGTCGCATTCCGTACTGTAAAAGGCCTTCTGCATGGAACGCAGCGTTACGGAACTGACGACATTTTCGTGAGACTTTCCCTTGACCCCGTCCAGCACGGAGCTGACAGCCTTGGGATGTATCCCGCCTGCGCTGCCTTTCAGCGTTATGCCGAAATTCCTTAAAAAGGTCCTGAGCCTTTCCAGTTTCTCCAGAGCCGGCTTTTCATGGACTCTGTATACGAATGGTACCTGTAGCCAGTAAAAATGCTCTGCCACCGTTTCATTGGCAAGCAGCATGAATTCCTCGATGAGCTTATTGGCGCTTCTGCGCGACGCTATGCTTACATCCACAGGTATTCCTTTGTCGTTTAACGATATATGCGCTTCGTCAAGATCAAAATCCAGGCTTCCCCTGTCGTGTCTGTTCTTCGCAAGCTTTACCGCCAGCTCCTGCATCATAAACAGCTCGTTCTTTATATGGGCATATTTTTTCTGCATCCCTGCGTCATTTTTTTCGAGAAGGTCGGATACGTCATCGTATACCAGCCGTTCAACGGAATTGATGACGCTTTCATAAATCTCATGATCTGCTACCGTTCCCTCCGGTGTCACTTCCATATCTACCGAGAGGGTTAGTCTGTCTTCATGTGGATTGAGACTGCATATATCGTTGGAAAGAGCTTTCGGAAGCATCGGGATCACCTGATCCAGCAGATATACGCTTGTACCTCTTTTCAGCGCTTCTTTGTCCAGAGGTCCGTTTTCCCTGACATAATGGGATACGTCGGCAATATGGACTCCCAGAAGGTAATTCCCGTTGTCCAGCAGCTCTATGGATACCGCATCGTCGAAGTCCTTCGAATCGGCTCCGTCTATGGTGAATATCTTCCTGCCGCGCAGATCTCTTCTGGCTTTTATATCCGCATCGGAAATGCCGCGGCGCTTCATGGCCTTCGCTTCGGCGTTCACTCTGCTTGGAAAGGTCTCGCGCATACCGTAGCTTCTGGCTATGGTCTTTATATCTCCGCCCGGCTGCCCTGCTCTGCTTATTATCTCGCTTATCCTGCCTTCTGCGCTGTTTTTCTTATCGGGATATCGGGTTATCTGTACGACCACCTTGTCTCCCTTTTTTGCTCCGGAGAAGTCCTTTTTCCTTATGAATACGTCTTCCTTATGCTTTCTGCTCTCGGGCACGACAAAACCGAATTTCTTGCTTCTTTGAAATGTCCCGACTACCTCCGTCGTTTTCCTGTTTATTACCTTGGTTATTATTCCTTCAGGAGACTGTCCCCATAGATACTCGGGGATCAGATCCACCTCTACGATATCACCGTCCATGGCTCCGGCCATGGAGCCCGCAGCGATGAATACATCGCATTCCATTTCTTCACATTTGACAAAGCCGAAGCCTCTTCTGTGCTTCATCAGCTCTCCTGTCAGTATCCTGTTTTTTCTTTTCTTCGCCATATATCTATTCTCCTATGTATCTCTTCCATTTTACAGTATAAAAGGTGGCAACGCCACCTTTTATACTATGTTTTTAGTTGTTGGTCTTTTCTTTTGTAGCATCCTTATTGCCGTTGTCATTGCCGTCTATGCCGTCTTCCACATCATCAATGGCATCCTTGGCGTCGTCGGCCATGTCTTCGGTCATGGAATCGCCGTTATCTTTACCGCTGTCATCGTTTCTGTCAACAGTTTCTTCGGTCACGGTACCGTTATCGTTATCATCGATAGCTCCGTCATCGGCTCCGCATCCGGCAAAGGCCAGAAGTGATACGCAGAGCGCTGCTGCCAGAAAAAGCTTCATTCTTTTCATCGCTTTTCTCCTCTCCTGTTGTTTTTCCTTCTTATTATTTGTTATTTTTTCAAAAATATCGTAGAAGAGCGATGGAAAATTATTGATAAATTATTTTTGCTGCCTCTGCTTACAGGCTTTTCAAGGCTCGGCTTGGATTTAACATTTATTTACTGTTATATATTTGCATTTGCTGTCTGATGTGTTATTATACTCACATGGTAAATATTTCTATTTATTGATCGGCGCATCGATCATTGTAATAGTATTGGGAAAGGAGTATAATGCAGGAAAAGATCGAATCCATCAGATCCAATGAAGAAATCGGGGTGAAGTTGATGAACGCATGGGAAGAAAAGATATACGACAGAGAGGATGGCAGAAAAGAAGGCTGGGAAATGGGCATACGTGAAGGTCGGTTGAAAGGCTTGCAGGAGGGACAACGAAAAAAACAGGATCAGATAATAGCCAAAATGAAGCAAAAGCTCTCGGACGAAGAGATCGCGGAGCTTACAGGTATTCCTCAGGACGAAGTCAGGGCAGTCCCCAAAGACCGGTCTATAGATTAGGTTATCATAAAGCACCGTTTATGATGTTAAAAATCATAAACGGTGCTTTTTCTTTGCCATCATGTTTTTTCTTAAAAAAACCGGCCAGCGGGCATCGCCCACTGACCGGTCATTAATATTCTTTCTATTCTTAGAAGATCATGTTGATAAGTCCGCCGATTTCTACGAATACAGGCGCGAATACAACTGATACGATAGTCATAAGCTTGATAAGAATGTTGATGGAAGGACCGGAAGTATCCTTGAACGGATCTCCTACTGTATCTCCAACAACTGCAGCCTTATGAGAATCTGAACCTTTTCCTCCGAAGTGACCTTCTTCGATATACTTCTTGGCATTATCCCAGGCACCGCCTGCATTGGCCATCATGAGAGCGAGAAGAACACCTGATGACAGGGCTCCTGCCAGCATTCCGCCGAGGGCGTTAGCACCTAAAACGATACCTACAAGAAGCGGAGCTATGATAGCCATAAGTCCCGGAGCTATCATTTCCTTAAGAGCAGCTCTTGTCGAGATATCTACGCAGTTAGCATAGTCAGGCTTGGAAGTTCCTTCCATGATTCCCTTGTCTTCTCTGAACTGTCTTCTTACTTCTTCGATCATCTGGTTAGCAGCCTTACCTACTGAATTCATAGTCATGGCTGAGAACAGGAACGGAAGCATAGCACCGAGGAACAATCCGATAACTACGATAGGGCTAAGTAAGTCGATAGCATCCAGATCGCATACCTGTGAGAATGATGCGAACAGAGCCAGTGCTGTAAGTGCAGCAGAACCGATAGCGAATCCCTTACCGATAGCAGCTGTAGTGTTTCCTACGGAGTCCAGCTTGTCCGTGATCTCTCTTACTGATTCAGGCAGCTCTGACATCTCGGCGATACCGCCGGCATTGTCGGATACAGGACCGTAAGCGTCAACGGCAACAGTCATACCTGTAGTTGAAAGCATACCTACCGCTGCAAGAGCGATTCCGTATAATCCTGCTGTCGCATAAGCAGCGAAGATAGCTACTGCGATGCAGATGATAGGCCATAATGTTGACATCATACCACCACCGAGACCGCTTATGATAGTTGTAGCTGAACCTGTCTGTGACTGCTCAGCGATCTTCTTAACCGATTTGTAATCTGCTGAAGTGTAGATCTCAGTGATCTTACCGATAGCGATACCAACTACGAGACCCGCGATGATAGCGATGGCATAGTTGAATGTTCCCAGCATTACCTTTGACAGTATGATGGTCGCTATAACAACGATTATACCTGAGATATAAGTTCCCATGTTGAGGGCATTGGCAGGATTCGATCCTTCCTTGCCTCTAACGGTAAGAATACCGATAACCGAAGCGATGATGCCGATAGCTGATAAAATCAGCGGGAACAATGCGGCTGTAGCTTCATCGAATAATCCGCCTGAATTTACAGCTGCAACTGCTGCCAGTGTAACAGCGGAAATGATGGAACCTACATATGACTCGAATAAGTCGGAACCCATACCTGCAACGTCACCTACGTTGTCGCCTACGTTATCGGCGATAACTGCAGGGTTTCTAGGGTCGTCCTCAGGGATACCTGCTTCTACCTTACCTACAAGGTCAGCACCTACGTCGGCAGCCTTAGTGTAGATACCGCCGCCTACTCTTCCGAAGAGAGCCATTGATGATGCACCCAGACCGAAGCCTGTTACACACTCAACGACTGTAGCCAGATCGAGTACACATATTACGACACCAAGACCCAGAAGTCCAAGACCTGTTACGGCAAGACCCATTACCGCACCTGATCTGAATGCGATCTTGAGAGCCTTGTTCATGCCGGATTCCATAGCTGCATTTGCTGTTCTTACGTTACCCAGCGTAGCAACCTTCATTCCGAAGAAGCCGGCCAGTACCGATAATAAAGCACCGCATACGTAGAGAATACCTGTTACCCAGCTTATAAAGAAGCCTATCAGCAGGAACAGAACAATGATTACAGGAATCATTATCTTGTATTCTCTGGAAAGGAATGCCATGGCACCTTCTCTTATGTAACCTGAGATTTCCTTCATTCTGTCATTGCCTTCTTCGGCTTTACCGATCCATGAAGCCAAAGCGATGGCAACGACGAGACCGATAACTGCCGCAATAACAGCAACGATTGCAATAACGTTCATTTTGATGATACCTCCCCCTCGTGCGCCACGTTATAAGAGGCGTCAGTGACACCTCTTAATGAACCGTGTTCAACACGAAATATTAAAATATTAAATAATTATGTAACAATATTATATATTCTTACATTACAGACACAATTATTCGATGGCTACAAGAACCAGCGATATGATTATGAACAACACCGCTGTGACCGTAGAAATCTTGCTCAATATAGCATCATAACCCTGACTTTTTTTCTTACCGAAAAGCTGCTCGGCACCTCCGCCGATGGAGCCTGACAATCCCGCACTGTTGCTGGACTGAAGCAGGATGCTTATTATCAGTATCACACTTGCGATGGCAAGTACTATTTTTAGAGCTATTCCCATTTTATATCCTCCTCATATTCTAACCTCTTGAGTTTATCACAGTGCATGTCAAAAATCAATAAGTTTAATTTCCCGAAGGTCCTATTTTTTCCTGATGTTATAGAAAGCATCCTTTCCGGCATACTGTCCCGCAGTGTCCAGAAGCTCTTCTATTCTCAGAAGCTGATTGTATTTTGCGATACGGTCTGTTCTTGAAAGTGAGCCTGTCTTGATCTGACCTGCATTGAGTCCCACAACGATATCGGCTATTGTAGTATCCTCAGTCTCACCGCTTCTATGTGAAACGACTGCCGTGTATCCCGCTTTCTTGGCCATTTCGATGGCATCGAAGGTCTCCGTAAGAGTTCCTATCTGATTTACCTTGATCAGGATCGAGTTTGCAATGCCCTTTTCGATACCCTCTGCAAGTCTTTCGGTATTTGTTACGAACAGGTCGTCTCCTACAAGCTGTACTCTGTCTCCCAGCTTTTCTGTAAGATGAGCCCATCCCTTCCAGTCGTCCTCTGCAAGACCGTCCTCTATGGAAATAACAGGGTACTTGTCGCAGAGCATCTCATAATATGCAACCATTTCCTCTGCAGTTCTGCTTACGCCTTCTCCCGTAAGATTATATATGTCCTTATCGGCATCATAGAACTCGCTGGCAGCAACGTCCAGTGCGATCTTCACATCATCTCCCGGCTTGTAGCCCGCCTTTTCTATAGCTTCGATGATGACCTGGATAGCTTCCTCATTAGTGGAAAGGTTCGGTGCAAAGCCGCCCTCGTCGCCTACTGCAGTATTCATTCCCTTGCCCTTGAGCACGCTCTTAAGGTTATGGAAAACCTCAGCTCCCATTCTGAGAGCTTCTCTGAAGCTTTCAGCTCCTACCGGCATGATCATGAATTCCTGGATGTCAACTGTATTGTCGGCATGTGAACCGCCGTTCAGAATATTCATCATAGGTGTAGGCAGTACCTTGCCGTTTACTCCTCCGAGATACTGGAAAAGCGGCAAGCCCAGTGAATCTGCGGCAGCTCTTGCCACTGCCATGGAAACGCCCAGGATAGCGTTTGCGCCCAGCTTTCCTTTGTTAGGAGTACCGTCAAGGGCGATGAGCATCTTGTCGAGACCCACCTGATCGAAAGCATCCCATCCCAGGATCTGATCGGTTATTATCTCATTTACGTTTTCAACTGCCTTGAGAGTACCTTTTCCAAGATATCTCGCCTTGTCTCCGTCCCTCAGCTCAACAGCTTCATGTACGCCTGTGGATGCTCCGGATGGAACGATAGCTCTTCCTATAGCGCCGTCATCCAGTAAAACTTCAACTTCAACAGTAGGGTTTCCTCTTGAATCGAGGACCTCTCTTGCAATTACATCTTCAATATATGCCATTTTATCTTACCTCCTAGAAATCGATTATATCCATGAAATCCTTAGCCTTGAGGCTTGCTCCGCCCACAAGAGCTCCATCGATCTCATCCATGTTCATTATTTCCGTAGCATTGGCAGGCTTTACGCTTCCGCCGTACTGTATTATTACCTGATCCGCCGTATCTTCGTCGTAGAGTTCTATCAGCGTTTCTCTTATAAAAGCGCACATCTCCTCGGCCTGCTCAGGTGTTGCCGTCCTGCCTGTTCCTATGGCCCAGATAGGCTCATAGGCTATCACCAGTCTTGCGATATCATCGGATCCGATGCCCTCAAGACCTCCTTCAAGCTGACCTCTAACCTTAGCCTGCGCCTTGCCGGCATCACGCTCCTCAAGACTTTCTCCCACGCACATGATAGGTCTGATATTCCCTTCGAACAGCTTCTTCAGCTTAAGGTTTACGGTCTCATCCGTCTCTCCGAAATACTGCCGTCTCTCCGAATGACCTATTATACAGAAGTCGACGCCGATCTCCTCAAGCATAGAAACGGAGATCTCTCCGGTATACGCGCCCTCGTCGGCAAAATGCACGTTCTGGGCACCCAGCTTGATATCCGTACCATCGAATGCTTCCTTCAACGCTTCAAGATTCGTAAAAGGCGCGCAGATGGCAGTCTGCACATCAGTATCCTTATAAAGAGTCTTGAACTCTTCCGCAAACGCCAGCGCCTCGGCCTTCGTCTTGAACATTTTCCAGTTTCCTGCTATGAACGGTATCCTCATTACTTTTCCTCCAAACATGATATTCCCGGCAGTTCCTTGCCTTCCAAGAATTCGAGAGATGCACCGCCGCCGGTGGATATATGGGACATCTTGTCGGCATATCCGAACTGTTCCACAGCCGCAGCGGAATCTCCTCCGCCTATTATCGTAACAGCATCGCTTTCCGCAAGAGCCTTGGCTATGGCCCTGGTGCCTTCTGCAAAGTTAGGCATTTCGAAAACGCCGGCCGGTCCGTTCCATACTATGGTCTTCGCCTTTGCAACAGCAGCTTTATACAGCTCTGCCGTCTTAGGACCTATATCCATGCCCATCATGTCTGCAGGGATCTTGTCTCTGTCAAAGACGCCCTTCTCGCTTTCGTTGTCAAATTCCTTTGCACATACTGTATCTATCGGCAGTAAAAGCTCTACACCGGCCTTTTCCGCCTTTTCCATGAGCTCCTTTGCAAGCTCTATGCTGTCTTCATCGAGAATCGACGTTCCGATCTCATATCCCATGGCCTTGAAGAACGTATAGCTCATTCCGCCGCCTATTATCAGGGAATCCACCTTCTTGAGAAGATTTTCTATTACCGGGATCTTGTCGCCCACCTTTGCGCCGCCCATGATGGCAAGGAAAGGTCTCTGAGGAGCTTCAAGAGCATCTCCGAGGAACTTGACTTCCTTTTCTATAAGGAAACCCGATACGCTCGGCATATACTCCGCAAGACCCGCGGTAGAGCAGTGGGCTCTGTGAGCGGTACCGAAAGCATCGTTTACGAATATTTCGCCGAGAGATGCCAGTTCACCTGTGAACGGTTCCTGATTCTTCGTTTCCTCCGCTCTGTATCTTACGTTTTCCAGAAGCATCACCTGACCCGGTTCAAGAGATTCCGCCGCAGCCTTTACACTGTCGTCAACGACAACATCGGATGCCGCGAAGATAACATCCTGTCCCAGCAGCTCCGATAACCTGCCAGCCACCGGCTTCAGCGAAAACTCGGGCTTTGCCTCTCCCTTCGGCCTGCCCATGTGTGACATCAGGATGACCTTTGCATCGTTCTCAATGAGATATTTGATGGTAGGCAGCGCAGACGTTATCCTTATGTCGTCGGTGATCCTGCCATCCTGCATAGGCACGTTAAAATCACATCTTACCAGAACCTTCTTACCTGACACTTCAATGTCTTTAACAGTTTTTTTCATTTAAAAGCCTTCCTTTTCAACGAGTGACAGCCGGCACAAGGTCGGCTGTCGATCATACTTATTTTCTTTTATTATGCGTTGTCTACGCTGTACATATGCTTGATAAGCTCTAGTACCTTTGTGGAATAACCGAATTCGTTGTCATAAAATGCGATGAGCTTGAAGAACTTGTCATTGAGCTGGATTCCTTCTCTGGCATCGAAGATCGATGTGTTGGGATCGCCGATGAAATCGCTGGAAACCACTTCGTCGTCCACATATTCGATAACGCCCTTCATATCTCCCTCGGATGCTTCCTTGATCTTTCTGCAGATCTCTTCGTAGCTTGCCGAGTTCTTGAGCTGTATGTTAAGGTCGATGACCGATACGTCGTTTGTCGGTACTCTGTATGAGATACCCGTCATCTTTCCTACCAGTGAAGGAATAACGAGACCTACTGCCTTGGCTGCGCCCGTCGTCGACGGAATGATATTGCCGAATGCCGATCTTCCCGTTCTCCAGTCCTTGAGGGAACGTGCGTCTACCACCTTCTGCTTTGCAGTGGCTGCATGGATCGTTGACATGAGACCC
>JAETSS010000028.1 GCA_021769545.1 Eubacterium sp. | reverse complement strand
TAGGACTTGATGGTCCGGGCCGCGGTTTTGCTTTCGTTGCGGTTATACAGATAAAGTCCTCCGATGACGAAGATGCCGCCGATGATGTGATTGAGAGTGATGCTCTCGGACCAGATCATGTAACCGTATATGTATCCGATGATAGGCTCGAGAAGAGCTACGCTTCCCACGAAAGCGGCCTTTACCCATTTAAGGGCCCAGTTGATGACGCCCTGAGGGATGCAGACGGAAAGAACTGCGGAGCAGAGGATCCACAGGTATTCGTCCGGTGCGAAAAACCAGCCGTTTTCAAAGGCAATAAATGAATGTCCCTGGATAAGCGCTACCGCCAGAGCAAATACGAAGCTGCCGGTATATACGCAAAAGAGCTTTTCAGGGACATTTACGTCGGCGAACTTTTTCATGAATACCGTATAGACGGCGGAGCAGATGGCGCACGTAAGGGCGCAGAGATTTCCCTGGATGGAATTTTCAAGTCCGTTGGTCTTGGTAACGACGATGATGATGCAGCCGATGAAGGCCGTCAGTATAGCCAATATGCTCTTTGAAGAAAAGCGGTCCTTGAGAAAAAGGACGGACAGCAGTACGACGAATATGGAGTTGCTGCTGGTAAGGATCAGCACGCTGGACAGCGCAGTTTTTTTCAGCGCGATAAAATATACATACGCTCCGAAGGAAAATATGAAACCGATCAGGAACAAAGCCGCAAATCGTTTAGGTGTAACGGTAAAGAGCTTTTTCCTGTTTTTTTTCGCTCTGATCACGAGAAAGATCAGAAAAACGAGAGCGCATATCATGAAACGCAGGCTTACGAACACCATAGCCGGTACTGTTGAAAGTTTAAAAAATGTGGAATTGCAGGATGTAAACAAAACTATGAACAGAACTGCTGCCTTTGGATTTATTTTAGCGGTGTTTTGCATATTCATGATATACCTCCCTATCTCTGATATCGCAATTATAAACCCGGCCCTAATGACAATGTCAACTTAATTAAACCGGCATAAAGCCGTTCTCATATCTTTTCATAATATTCTTGAAATTACTTGACTTTTTACTCTATAGAGGATAGTATGATGTAAACTAATCAAATTCATCTACTTAGTTATCTATCTGAATCGCTGCATAATGAAAATCATGCGGAGATAGTTTTATCATTCTTATAAGATAATTTTTATTCGTTAATTTTAGACAGCGGACCTATAGGAAGCTGTCGTATCGTCATTAGGGTATGGGCTACAGTCATTAGTTAAATCAACAAAAATACCATTATCATTTGATGTGAAAGGCATTTCACATTTTTTGAGGAGGTAAAAATATTGGAAATGAAAGAGGCAAAGAGAAGTAAGACAGATTACGCATTTATTTTATTGTGCGTAGTGATTTTATTGATAGGTGTGTCGCCTGCCACAGTCTTCGCAGCCAATAGAGCCGTAAGCTTCGAGGAAACCTTTGAGCCGTCTGTTTTGCCTGAAGGTACGGACATAGATGCGGCGGCCAATGGCTGGCAGATATGCAAGGGAAAATATCCCGGTCCGTATCCCGGAGGGATGGATGTGAGCGAGATCTTTGACAAAGAGGCCAATGTTAGCTACTCCGCTGACGACCTGGTTCGTATGCAGAAAAATGTGATCGGCAGCGACATAGAAAATGAATTCACCATGTATTTGAACATAGAGCCGCAGGTGAGCTGGAAGGATATAATGCAGCTCAACACCATAAGGGTGACCAATGCCAATAAGCCTGTAAGTCCGCCGGAGTGGCCTACGGCAGGTAATATTACCTCACAGTCGTCTCCTGTACAGACTCCCGAGTACAAAGTACCTGTGGAAGTTCAGTATTTTGCCATGAAAGACGGGAAAAGGATAGATCTCGCATTGGTCACCATGTGGTTCGATATCTCACCTACACCAAACGGCTCCATTGGTATCGGCAATCCACTGCTGTCGGGAACGGGAACGTTTTTTGCGAAAAACGGGGTGGATTTTACCACCGGTACAGCAGTTCAGATAGACGTTTCCGGGCTCTATGATAAGTTTGAATTCAACATGAATCCTATCTCAGTCAAGAGCGTAACGGACGTAATGGGGGATAATATAGAGATCTATCGGGAAAATCCCAATTATGACGGCGGAAGCTGCAGTATAGACGAAAATACTCTGACCTGGGAGCTTCCCGATAAAGATCTGGATCTTCTTTCATACACGATAGGTGAGGATGGCAGTGTAACACCCAGCGGAGTGCTGAGAAAGCTTGAATCAGGCCGATATACGTATTACAGGCAGGAAGCCTACAGGCTGTCCTATAGATTTGCCCTCGATGTTCATCAAGGTGATGGGTTCGTAAGCTGCGGCAGCGCCGATTCACCAAACGATATCAACGCTTGCTATGCTGTACAGACCAATAAAAGTCCCGACGCAGAAGACAATAAGACATACGGCGGACAACTGGAATATACCGTTGGAGACACAACGTATACGGGTCACTTTGAGTCACCGTATATAAAGGGACTGCTCTACGACATCGAATTCAGGAAGGTGCTTGAAGGCAGCAACATACCGCTGGAGGGCATCACCTTTTCAGCGGAAAGAACAGACCTAAGTGACAGCACATACTCCGAAAACGTCAGTGAAATCAGGGAGGCATCATCAAAAGAAGACGGCAGCGTGATACTGGAAGATCTGCCGTGGGGCCGTTATGAGATAAAAGAGATATCGATAAATAACGATGATAGATTCCAGACAAATTATCTTGATCTTACAGGCAATAATGCACTGCCGAAAAAAATAAATGCACAGGATGCAGTTTCAGGAGAGAAGGCATCGGTAGGATATGTGCTACAGCCGGACAAGATGAAAGACGGGAACAAATATATATTGGGAGACGGCGGAGCAGTCGAAAATGAAGCCTACAGGGCGAAGATAAAGATCATCAAGTATATCGAAAACGCCGATGAAGCGACTGAGGAGATACAGCAGTCAAAATACTGTATGGAGCTGAAAAGCAGATCGGACGCTGAGGCCGATACGGCATATGAGTATCCGGGAAAGACGGATACTGCACTTAAGGCTTTGAACGGCAGCGTGCGCCTTGGTAATGGACAGGCACGGGAATATGAGCTGCTGCTCCCTGAAAAGGGCGCCGCTATAGACCTGACGGAAATGATACATGAAGATCTGCGCAGTCACATATCCTTCAAGGATGTGAGAACGGAAAAAAACACGGGGAGCACGGACCACGGCGGCATCACAGCGAGAGATAACGGAAGCACCATAAAAGTCCTTCCGGGAAATGATTTGACAGTGATCGTCACCAATACACCTGTGGGACGTCTGTATATCACCAAGATCATCGAAAATTACGATGGTTCCCTTGAAGATGATGAGTTCATAATAAATGCCGTTTCATCGGGGCCGGCAGGGGAAGCAGGAAAGGATAAGATGGAGGTATCTGCGGTCCTGAAAAACGGTGAGACCAGCGGAGCTGTTGTGGTAAATGAACGGACGATCTTTAAAATAACAGAGACAGTCCCGAAGGAATATCAGCTCGTGAAGGTGATCAAGAAGACAGACAACGGAGAAGTGCTTTGCCCGGGCGGAACCATAGAAGTGAAGCCGGGAGAAGATGCGGAGGCGGTAGTTTACAATCGATATGAATGGAGACCGTATTTCCACAGCATCGATACGATAATGAACCTGATGAAGACGGATACACGCCGGTAAGCGTATGGATATGGATGAAGAAACGTATGACCGTTGGGAAGGTGAGGAAAATGAGGATTCTGAGGAGAAATAAAATATGGTTTTATGTAGGGATTCCTATACTCGTCGTCATAGGAGTAAGCTATGCCTACTGGTCATCGGCGCTATCTCATCAGAACGTACTTGAAGCGGACACCGTAAGCGGTGAGATAGCGGAGGACTTTGACGTGAACAGTCAGTCGTCGGGAACTGTAACAAAGGATGTCAAATTCGAAAACACAGGATCGGCTGCAGCTTTTCTGAGGGTAGCGTATTCGGAGTCATGGGAGTATGTGTCGGATGATGAAGGCAGCAGGCTTCTCAGCAATACCGTCAACGGAAGAGATGTAGCGGTGAAAAACTGGGCAGGCGGTTTCGCGGACGGCAGTATGTGGGAACGGGACGACGACGGCTGGTACTACTATAAAAAACTGCTGCAGCCCGGAGAGAAGACGGGGTCTGTACTGAAAAGCGTGACCTTTCCATCTTATGAAGGAGAGCTTAAGGAGTACGCCCGTGCCGATTACAGGCTCTATTTCAGGATGGAGCTGCTCCAGGCAAGTGACAGCAGCGCTTCTCTCAACAGCGATGAGGTGAACAGCAATGCAAGCGAAAACGTATTCGGAAAAGTAGCCTCTGTGGATGCGCAGGGCAATGTCACCTGGAAGTAAAATGGGAGGGGATCAGATGCGTAGATCAAAATTTTGGATGCTGCCGGTTTTTCTGGGAATACTCTCTCTTTCGATATTCGGTGTAACGATGGCGGTATACGATCATTGGATGAAGATCGATAATGAATTCGATACAGCCGATGCCAAGGTGTACATCGATGAAAAGTTCGATCCTGACGATAAGTGGGTGCCGGGCGAGGAAAAAGAGAAGAAGGTATGGTTTGGCAATGACGGGGATGTAGATACGGTGCTAAGAGTAAAGTTTTCTCCGGAATTGAAACTAAAGGACGGGACGCAGGTAACAGATAAGGAGGTCCTCGATTCATTCAGCCTCAATTTTTCCTCCGGCTTTTCCGGTGACTGGACTGCGGGCGATGACGGCTGGTATTACTACAACAAGGTGCTGAGATCGTCGGAAAAGACGGACTGCACGTTGGAATCGGTAACGGTAAGTGATTTGATCGGAAGTGACGTGCGCGGCTCCAATATCGATTATTCCGCCGCTGTCTTTACCGTGAATGTGGAAAGCGAGATGATACAGGCTCTGCAGGCGGCGGATATAGCGGAAGAAAAGGGCTGGGCCATGACACCGACAGTATCGGACGGGAGCGTCAGCTGGAAGACAAGATGACAGTGTTCAGGAAACAAATGCAGTTCAAATGTGTCGTTATATAAATTATGAAGTTTTGGGGGAGGTTTTTTAAATGGAAAAGAAACACAGTAAAAAGTTACTGGTCGCCATAGGGCTGGTAATAGTTATCGCAGTAGGAGGGGTATTCGCATATTTCAATCAGACGATGACGGTAGAAAATCCGTTTGATACAGGCAAATACGACAGCGTATTGACCGAGGATTTCAGTCCTTCCGATGGGGAAAACTGGCAGCCGGGTGTTGAGGTCAACAAGGACATCCAGGTTACCAACACAGGTAACTATGACATTCTAGTCCGTGTAGGTTTCGATGAAAAGTGGGTGAATAAAGATACCCGGACGTTGGTAAAGGAAAATAAGGGCATGGATGCGGCTACATGGCAGGAGAGTGCCACAGACGGTCTTACCGCAAATGACAGATCGGTAGTTGAAAAGATCCTGAATGATGAAAACTGGATATATAATGCTGCGGACGGATACTGGTACTACAAGGTAAACCTTACGGCAGGGACGGCGACAGGCACTTTCCTTGATGCGGTAAGGCTTCTTGAGGATGCGGATATGGGCCACTATACGGTCACCAATTATTATACTTCTGCAGAGGCAAAGCCTGACCGGGCGATGATCGGAACTGATCCGGCTGTTGCATGGGTCGCCTATGAAGGGGCCATGCCGGACGGTGCAAAACACACTATGTCCGTGACAGGACAGGATCCTGCTGCTCCGGGATACGGCAACGCCAACTACACCCTTACAATCACGGCACAGACAGTGCAGGCAACAGAAGCCGCTATGACGGATGTATTCGGTCTGGCTGCTGCACCTGCAGGCTGTGATTGGATATTCAACTGAGTATAAACAGAGGGTTTACATGATAAAGAGGTAACGTTATGAAATCAAAGAGAAAAGTAATATTGATCGCCGGAATAGTTACGCTGGTGCTGGCTGCGGGAGTATTGGCATATTTCAGCCGGGAAATGGAAATCGACAATCCGTTTTCCACGAAGGAATACGGCGGTGAGATCGTAGAAAAATTCACACCTGAAAAGGACTGGGAACCGGGAGAACAGATCACGAAGGAAGTTACGGCGAGGAACACGGGAGATTATCCTCTGTTCGTAAGAGTGAAATTCAGTGAAAAATGGGAACGAGAAAAAGCTGACGGAGAGGGAAAAGACACCATCTTTGAAATGACCTCTGCAGACAGCGGCAGGTTTTTCCCGGCAAGTGCAGCCAACTCCGTTGCCGGAGGCTCATCAGTATATAAGAACCTGACAGGCGTTACGGACGGAAGCTGGATAAAGGCCGATGATGGATATTTCTACTACAGCATGAGGCTTGCGGCAGGTGGATCCACATCGAAGCTCCTCGACTATGTCACCTTTTGCAATGATGCACATATGGGCACTTATACGGAAAGACTGCTCTATGCACAGGTCGCTTCCGGCACGGAGCCGGGAGATGGTGACTGGACGGAGATTAGGCCGGCAGCAGCGGAAGGTATGGATATCTATCAGAAGACAGTGCTCGAACCGGATCCGACCGACAGAGGCCTTGCCGCAGCACATTATACCCTTACGATCACCACTGAAATTATTCAGGCAGATCTTGACGCAGCTAAAGAAGCCGGATGGATATATACACCGGCAAATTAACGGGATGATGGTTTGAAATGGAGATTATCAATAAGATTTTTAAAGTGCTGTCATGGATAGTAGTTGCTGCGATCATAGTATACATTATGATCGCGGCTCCTATTATCGCCGGTTACAGACCCGTCGTTGTCCTGTCGGGAAGTATGGAACCCACCTATCCTGTGGGATGCGTTACATATTACCATTCATGTGACTTTTCCAAGCTGCAGGCAGGTGACGCCATTACCTTCAATGCAGGAGATTCCATGGTGACACACCGTATAGTGAAAAAGAACGAGCTGTCTGGGAATGTCGAAACAAAGGGAGACAACAATCCTACTCAGGACCCGAATCCCGTAGATATGGATGACATTGTCGGCAAGACTGCAGACTTTAAGATACCTTTTGCAGGTTATTTCGTGATATTCGGCAAAAAGCCTGCTGTGATAGCAGCTATGATCCTGATATTATTGGCCAACTATGTGCTGGAAAGGCTTACTGACAAAAGGAAAAGGAGGGGGAAGCATGAAACACAAAAGGAATAAAGCGGCTGTCATCGCAATAGCGGCTGTTTGTGTTATCGGAGGAGTTTTCGCCGCCTGGACTCAGGAGCTGCTTGCACGCAACGAGTTTAAGACAGCCTTTTACGACACATCTGTGACCGAGGACTTCGTCTCGCCTTCCGACTGGCTTCCGGGCCAGGAGATCAACAAGGACGTATGGGTAAGAAACGATAGCTCCATTCCCGTTTTCGTACATGTCAGGATAGATCAGGAGTGGGTAAGGACCGACAGCATCTACGATGAAGCCGGCAATGAGCTGTCACCGAAGAAGGGAGAAGCGCTGCCGCTTTCTTTTCATTCGGACAGCGTCGATGAATACGCTGCCATGATCACATGGGGAAGGGACGTTGCCGTTTTAGACACTGACAGTCCTGCAATGCAGCCCGGGAGCGGTCTGACATATGGACTTCCGAAGGTATCATCGATTTCCGAGGCCGAGGGAAAGTGGCTGATCTTAAACAGCGGAGCAGGGTATGGCGGACTTGATATCATATACGTGGGAGCAGTATCGGGATCAGGTATGACACCTATGCTTGTGGACAGTGTGACTATGAATCCCGCTGTACAGCAGACGGTCCTGAGAAAAGATACTACGTATAACAGGGAAACCGGAATGTGGGAGATAAGATCGACGATAGATCCCGAAGCCGGATATGACGGTGCGAGATACACCATGACGGTCACCGCCCAGACCATGCAGGCAACTGTAGCTGCTGCGGAGGACATACTGGGCGAAGAGCACAGCGATGTGATAGAGGCCCTGAGCAAATTCGCTATGGATAATGATGCCGCAGAGCCGAGGACCCTTGCCTTTGAGGAAAGAAACGGACGGATGGTATGGACCTCCGATGAGACCTCCGGAGAAAACTGGTTCATGAGTTTTACAAATATGGTACCCGGACAGCAGTATACGGAAAAGCTCAATATCGAGAACCGATCCGATAGGAGTTACGACCTTTACATGCAGTTTGAACCTAAGGAGCAGTCCGACATACAGAACGACCTTCTGGAAAAGATACATATGGAGGTTTTCTTCGGTGAGGATATGATATACAGCGGTACGGCTGCGGGAAAAGCATATGAATACGGCGAGACCGATCTGAGAGATGTCATAAGGCTTTGCAGCTGCGACCCGTCATATGCCTCACAGCTTACCGTGAAGCTGAGTCTTGATAAGGATATCGACATCGGATATTCGGATATACTTACCGAAATCGACAGCAGGTTCATGGTCATGGAGAATGAAGCGCCTCCTGAGGAAACACCGACTACACCTATGCCGCCGACTCCGACGCCTCCTCCTGAAACGCCGGGAGACCGATTGATACTGGGCACGACTCCGCAGGTATTCAACATTATCGACATTCCGGAAGCCCGCGTCAGAGAACTGATAGGCATTGAAGACGAAGAGACGCCTCTGGCCAATATATACAGCAATCACAAATGCTGTATATTACATTTCCTACTGGCGCTTGCAGCGCTGATACTGCTTGCTTTCTATACGAGAAGCATGAAGGACCGTCAGGAAAATATTTTCGAACTCAGAAGACAGATCGATGAAGAACTTGCACAGCGAGGCCTTCATCCGCTGGATAAGGAACGATGGAAATAACGAAGGATCATTGAGAAGGAGGAAAAGAGATGCGCTTTTATGAATTTGCACACAGCATAGGTATACATGTATGGGAGATCCCGGCACTGATAGTAGCCCTTTTGATGATCGTCGTTGGTCTGTTTCATTGGAGAAATCAGAGGAAACGCGAAAAGGATTTCGATGAGGAGCTTGAGGAACGCGGCCGAAAGCTGAGAGAAGAGCCGGCTGTGGGAGCAGGCGGAGGCAGGGAAGGAGGAATCTAAATGTCATATATATTTGCTCACACCAAGCTATGGTTTTGCTGGTGGGACCTTCCCGCTGCTATCATACTGATAGCCATCGCCGTGATGTTCATTGTCAGACATCATAAGATGAAAAAGCAGGAGAAAAAGCTCGAGGACTGCCTTGCTGAGCTTGAAGCGGAAAGAGTGCCTGTTTCAGCGGAAGAAGTCAGGTAAACGGTCCATTGGGAGCTCAAAGTTTTCCGGATCTGACTTGAAAATAATAATATCCATTCCCGATAAGAAGCATACAATAAATGTGAAAGGTTTATATCGGGAGGGGGATCCGGATGAGAAAGATCAGGATATGGACATTGATAGGCTTGTCCTTTACGGCGATAGCAGGAACGCTGCTGCATTTTACATATGAATGGTTCGGAGGGCGGATATGGGCAGTGCTGGGCGCAGTCAGCGAAAGCACGTGGGAGCATTTGAAGCTGCTATTCTGGCCGATGCTGTTCATGACTCTTGCAGAATATATCTTCTACGGCAGAAAAATCGCGGGATTTCTCGTGATCAGACTGATTTCGATACTGACTGGCATGGCTGCCGTGGTAATGATATTTTATACGTATTCAGGCATACTGGGATACAATTTTCTGGCGGCGGATATAGCTACATTCCTTGCGGGAACCGCAGCGGCGTACGGGGCAGGGTATGTACTGCTGCGTAAAAGCGAAGACAGCGGATCGTTGAGAATCTTCGGCGGCGATGCGGCATTCGTATCCGTATGCGGACTGGCGGCGCTGATAGCCATTGCGCTGCTCTTTGTGATATTCACCTATGGCCCTCCGCATATAGCGTTATTTGAAGATCCGGTGACAGGCCATTACGGACTGGAGAAATAACGGCCGCAGC
>JAETSS010000394.1 GCA_021769545.1 Eubacterium sp. | reverse complement strand
CCCGCAGAGTCCGATCTTGACGACAACGAGATAGGACAGAAATTCCATCAGGAATTGTTCAGGAACCAGCACACAGAGCCAGTTGGCCGGGCTTGCCAGATAGTACACATAGAGTGCAAGGAAGTTGGAACCGATGCCCGTGTTCCACGAGTAAAAGAGGCTTTCCCCGTTCTTGAGCTTGTGATAAAACTCCACCAGAAAAGGAAAGTACTGATGATACATATCAATGTGGAGAAAGGAGCGCTCTCCAAACGGGTAGATCTCCTGAATCACAAAGATGACAAGCATGACCAGCACAGGAACCAGAAATGAAAACAGGTAGAGCCGGTCCGGTTTCAGGGCGGGTTTCTTGAGTTGTATCGGTTTCATAGCGTTTTACCTCCGTATTTGTCGGTCAATTTATTTGCCAAAGATGCAGTCATACTGTAATATGGCGTAGTTGTTCAGATCGTCCATCACATCGGCAGTGTCAGTGCTCCTGCCCGCCGCGTTTTCCGCGCGGATCGAGGTGATAATGGGATAGTCCCTGGACAGTTCGTCGAGGTACTTCTCATAGGCTGTCATGGGAATGCCTGCTGCCTCGAGGATATCAGTCGCGAGGAAATTCGAGCTGGTGTCAGCGCCCGTTTTCGCTTCGATGTCAAAGTTGCACCAGATAAAGTAGGGAACCTTGTACCGGCCTGCCTCATCTTCCGCCGACAGCGCATTGCCGTTCTTGCCGTTTAGCTTCCATATATTAGAAACGACGGAGTTGGTCGGCTGGTGATCCCCGAAAAAGACGATCATGGTGTCCTCGCCGGCGTTTGAAAAATAATCTGTCAGATCTTTTATGGCTTCGTCAGAGATCTTCATCAGCGACAGATAGTTGTCGAGTGCCGTGGAATTACTTCCTGTAACCTGGATGTCCGGCTTGAAATTGTCAAATTCGTCCGTGTATGATGAATGATTCTGCATCGTGACGTTGAACACGAAGAGCGGCGTGCCGTCGGGCCTGGATTCGTACAGCTCGATGATCTTGTCGTAGCATGCCTTGTCACTCACATATTTTCGGATCTTTTCCGGTTTTTTGTAATCCTTTATAAAATACATCTCGTCAAAGCCAAGCAGTGGATAGACCTTGTTCCTGTCCCAGCCGGTGCTGT
>JAETSS010000027.1 GCA_021769545.1 Eubacterium sp. | reverse complement strand
TTATATCATTTAGAATTTTTTGAAAATTATTTTATATTTCCAGATTATATTGTTCTATTTTTTATATTTGATTGCTTTAAAAGTGGCAGAAACGCAACTTTGCGTCATTGTTTTTGATTATTCCGACATTTTTCGACATTTCGACGCAGATTTGCGTTTTGCTGGCGCAATATTGCGCCAATCATTCATTTCTGATACCATACCTGGCAAGCTTCCTGTTGATGGTACTTCTTGTGGTATGAAGGCGTTTTGCCATTTCTCCGGTATTCTGGCAGTCCGCGTATACTCTTTTCAATAATTCGGCCTCATACCTTTTGACCATATCGTCGATGGAACCGGTGATCTCGAACTCATCTGCCGATGATCCCTGCAGTTCATCGGAAATATATGTGCTGACATCCATCTCGGTGATGATATCGCCTTCGCCCAGCACTATGAGACTTTCCATCATATTTTCCAGCTCACGTACATTGCCCGGCCAGGAATATGTCATCAATTTCTTCTGGGCTCTGCTGTCCAGCTTTTTAGCGGTATCGTGCTTCCTATTGAATTTCTCCACGAATTCCCTTGCCAGCTTCACGATGTCTTCCTTTCGATCGCGCAAAGGCGGTATGTTGATCGCTACCACTCCTATCCTGTAATAGAGATCCTGACGGAACTCCCCGCGGCCCACCATTTCTTTCAGATCCTTATTTGTAGCCGCTATTATGCGTATATCCAGCTTTACCGGACTGTCGCTGCCGACGGGCATCATTTCACGCTCTTGTATCACGCGCAGCAACTTTACCTGCAGGCTGAAGGGGATCGAATCTATCTCATCCAGAAATATCGTTCCGCCGTTGGCCATTCCGAAGTAGCCGTTTTTTCCTTCTCTTCTGGCTCCCGTAAAGGCCCCTTCAACATATCCGAACATCTCAGACTCCAGAAGATTATCCGGTATAGCTCCGCAGTTGACCTTTACAAAAGACTTATCGTTCCTTCTGCTCTCTGCGAATATGAGGTTTGCCAGGACCTCCTTGCCTGTCCCGGATTCCCCCTGTATCAGTACCGTCGCATCGAGCTTAGCCACCTTGCGTGCCATATCTATCGTCTGCTTCATATTTCTGGAAGCGCTTACTATACCGTCCGAGATGCCGTTTACCTTCCTTAAATGTTCAAGCTCCTTTTCATATTTCTGGTTCAGATCCTTTATGCGCAAAAGCTTTTCCTTGGTCTTGGTAAGCTCCGTGACATCTCTTTCGCATGCGATGACCATTTTCAGCCTGCCGTCTTCATAGTACGGGATCCCCGTCACCAGCATTTCCCTGTTGTCGTTGGTCCTCTGTATGAGTACCTCCTCTTTGCCGCTGACTATCACGCGTTTGCTTACAAACTCGGTACAGTAGCCCTCCTCCACAAGATCGTCTATATTCCTTCCGATCAGCTCGTGGGTTTTCTTTCCGCCGTTTTTTTCAACGGCCTTATTTACCTGCAATATCACTCCGTCGGCGCCTACTACAAATATACCGTCGTCTATATTATCGAGAACGGCCTGATAATCACGTATAGTCAATTTCGTTTTGCCTGCGTTCATATGTCTCCTCCCGCTGTGATGCTCTGTTTCCTATCAGCCTGCCACGATACACCAGATCACCGGTATCGCCAATGCCGGAAGCATGTTAAGGGTCTTGCAGTCCTTGATGCCCAGTATCGCGATGCCGGAGCTTGCGATCAAAAATCCTCCTACTATGGAAAGCTCGGTCATCATGTTATCGGTGATGAAATTTCCAAGCAGCATGGTAAGTCCGTATATGCTTCCCTGCCATGCAAAGAGTATCCCCGCTGCCAGAGCCATGCCTATACCGTATGTGGACGCCAGGACCATCGATGTGACGAAATCAAGCATGGCGTTTGTGAATAAAAAGGTATTATCCTGATACAGCGCACTTTGCACCGGTCCCAATATGGATAATGTCCCTACGCAGAACAGCAGCGAGCCTGTGACAAGACCCTGCCCCAGCTTGCCGCCGTCCTTGCGCCTTTCCGTCAGCACCGATACCCTCTCATCTATCCTGAGCATATTTCCTATCAGGCTGCCTGCTGCGAGGCTTGCTATGAACAGCACCGGATAATTGCTGTTGGGCATGTTCTGCACCACCGCATTTATCCCCAGACCCGTTGCCGCAAGCCCCATAGCCGTAAAGAGGCAGCTGCTGTATTCATCCTTCAAAACCTTCTTGACAAGCCCTCCGATAATGCTTCCCAGGATTATCGTACCCATATTTACAAATGTACCTATCACGTCAAACCTCCGATAATTGCTTTAATGATCAATATGTCTATTATATATTTTCAGCGGAGATTTATAAAGCGTATATTATCAAATACTTTTGGCAGAAGTACACTTGATATTCGCCGGGGCGGCTTATTGCAGCAATAACGAAGTTTGATATACTAACCTAACGATCTCGGCGGGCTAGAAGAATACCGCTCCTCCATTAGGACTTACAAACTGTCCGCAGAAGAAATTGCCGTCGTCGGACGCTATCAGCAATGCGGCTGCTCCGATCTCTTCGACGGTGCCGAGGCGTTTGAGAGGGATGTCCTTTTCCTTTTCGACCCATTCAGGCTCCATGTCGGCCAGAATCATATCGGTTTCGATAGGACCGGGAGCGACGATGTTTACGAGGATATCGGGAGCAAGCTCGAGAGCAAGACACATGGTAAAGGAGTTTATTGCGCCCTTGGCTGCGGCGTAGTGACCGTAGCAGGCACGTCCCTTTTTCGAAAGCTCCGACGAGATATTTATTATCTTTCCCACAGGGGCGCCGTCACCCTGTTCGAAAAGCGGGATAAAATATTTCGACGCCAGAAATACTCCGCGCAGATCCGTATTGATGACTCTGTCCCATTCGGACGATTCCATTTCGGCGACAGGTACTTCTAGACCAATAGTCCCGGCATTGTTTACCAGAATGTTTATATGTCCGAACTTATCGGCAACGGTATTGGCCATGTTCTTTACTGCGTCCTCATTACCGGCATCTGCCTGTATTGCCAGAGCACTGACTCCAAGCGCTTCGATTTCCTTTACGGTCTCCTCTGCCGCCGCTTTGTTCCTGTTGTAGGAAAATGCGATGTTGGCTCCTTCTTTGGCAAATGCGAGTGCTATTCCCTTACCGATTCCTCTGCTGCCGCCCGTTATGACAGCGACTCTGTTTTCTAATTTCTTCATTTTCTGACCTCCTAGATATAATAAGGTGTTGTACGGTATTCACCGCCGCTTACTGTTACGTGACGTCCGTTAAATGCTCTGCTGCCCTTTTCAGTTGCCATATAGAGAGCGGTTTCAGCAATTTCATCAGGCCTTGCGATCCTGCCCATGGCGATGTCGGCCGCATACATTTCACGCACTTCATCGAGAGAAATACCGAGATCATTGGCATCTACATTTAACTGCGGAGTATCAATAACTCCCGGTATTATCGTGCACACTCTGATGTTATCATCGGCGTATTCCCTTGCCAGATGCTGTCCCAGCAGGAGCAGACCTGATTTGGATGAGCCGTAGCCGGTGGCATTATTCCAGCCTATGGTGCCGAAAAATGAGCTTATTATGATGATAGTGCCGCCTCCGTTCTTTTTCATGATAGGCAGTGCTGCCCTGATGCATGCAATATGACCGGTAAGATTTATCTTTATCTGCTCCCACCACTTGCTGCTGTCGCGTTCAAGAAACGGTGACATGCTCATGCCTGCCGCGTTGCAGACGAGAACATCGAGATTTTCGTCTTCTCCGGCCGCCTTATTTACCACATCTGCCGCGGTTTCGGGCTCGATGATATTGCCTGCCGCAACTCTGGCTTTGGTCCTGTCCATTACCTTCTGCACCTTTTCATTGTGAACTCTGCCGTTGATAACGACATCTGCTCCTTCGGCGGAATACGCGACGGCCATGGCTTCTCCGATGCCCTGTGTACCGCCCGTTATGAGGACCGTTTTGTTTTTCAGTTCGTTGTATTTCATGATGAATCTACCTCCTTTAAAGCTCACCTGTAACGGAAATGACCTGAGCAGAAGTATAGGTATCCTTGTCTGCCAGATAGAATACCGCATCGGCTACTGCTTCGGGAACGAACGGAGTCTTTACGGAAAGCGTGTTTACGAGAACGTTTTCGGGAGCCATTTCCACTCCGAAACTCTTGCTGAAGCCGTGAAGAGTGCCGGCAGCTACGGAATTCATGATGTTATCGCCGTCCTGCTTGCTGTAATCCGAAGATAAGAGGATTATTTTTCCGGAATGTCTCTTTACCATATACGGAGCCACAGCGCTGCAGAGATTGGCGCTGCCGCCGAGGATCGTATCGAGCAGACCGCTCCATGTGTCGATGGAAGTCTCTTCAAATGAAGAAGAAATTTCGTAACCGGCCGTATTTAAAAGGGCATCGAGTCCGTATTCCTCTTCAATACTGCTTACGGCATGTAAGACATCTTTTTCCGACTTTATATCGCAGGAAATGTACTTGTCGATGTCAGAGCTTTTGCTTTCGGAAACGATATCGAGTCCGATAACGTTCCAGCCGTTTTCATGAAAGAGCTTCGCTGTTGCCTGGCCGACTCTGCCTTCACATCCGGCTATCAGTATATTCTTGTTATTTTTCATTTTCAGCCTCCTTAGCTTCTCTCTTGTCGCGAGGACGTATATATGCGAAATAATATAACAGCGCGATTACCAGAAGTCCGCCTACGATCGCGAGATCCGTAGGTGTCTGTGATGCTATTGCAACCACCAGGAATATTATTACGATAATGGACGGTAACGGGAACAACGGCATCTTGAACGGTCTTGTTGCGGTTTTGTCCTTTATTCTGCTGTTGACAGAGCCGATAGCTATCAGCAGATATACGGTTGCGGCAGCCATTCCGCCAAAGGTGATCAGGGATACGATATCGGAAGCAAATACCAGAATACAGTCCACTGCGGCTATCAGTATCGTTGCTACCCATGGAACCATACCCTTTCCGGAAACCTTTGTCAGCGCATCGTTCATCTTTCCCGGCCAGATTTTATCGCGGGCACCTGTATAGAGAACTCTTGCCATGTAATTGATTATTACTACCAGACAGCCGAATGACGAAATTATGATACCGACGTTTATGATAGTGGCTCCGGCAGCACCCATGTAGGCTTCGGCAGTGTACAGAAGCGGTGAACTGCTGGAAAGGAAATCGAAGAGATCCGGAGCTGCCACTATTGCCATCAGCAGCACGATAACTATGAGCACGGCTGTAGTAACGGCGGATATAAATGCGGCTTTACCGACATTGCGGCATGAGCCCTTTGTTTCTTCGGAAAATCCCAGGGATGCCGGATATCCGTCTATCGCAGCACACAGTATACCTATTCCCATCAGTACCGAACCGAAGGTGACAGGAGTGAGGGCGCTTCCGTCCCCATTCAGCATCTCGGCGTTGAATATAACATCTCCCAGCGATCTCTGCGGATTGGCGAAGCAGATGTAGAGGAAAACTACGATAACGACCATCTGCAGAGCTAGGAATATCTTCGCCACCCTATTGCTTGTGACAATGCTGTTGAGGCCTATCAGCAGCGCGATTATCAACGTTATCGCTGATATTACGCTACATGCCAGCGCACCCTGAGGAAGCTGTGGGAACAGTATCTGCAGATACTGCGCAACTCCCATAGCGATCGAAGGCGGATAGATGAAGGCCTGTATCATAAAGGTAAATACGGCTATGAATACGAGCGGCTTAGGCAGTACGTAATTTATGATCGAATAGAGTCCTCCTGAAATCGGATACATAGATCCCAGCTCGCCCAGTATCATACCTATGAGAATGACGTTCACTCCCTGAAGGATGGCGGCAGGACCTGTTGCAATGCCTACGGTGGCAAAAGCAGCGAGAGCGTATACGAATGCCGCCATTACAGGAGAAACGTTTGAAAGTGCCATAACGACGTTGCCGAAGACCGATAACTTTCTGTTCAGATCCTGATGATATCCGAGCTGCTCAAGTCTTCTTTGAGCTCCGTCTTCCGGTGAATCCACAAAAGGCTTCTGCGTGTTTTTTGTATCATGAGTATTCATCGCGTACCTCCTAAAATCTTTCCTTGAGGATCTTCACATAATTATCGACTATATCGTCTGCCAACAGCTTGCCTTTTTCCGGAGTGGAAGTCCTTGCCGTAGTCAAAAGTCCCGTTTCGGTGACTTCGCACTTTGAAGGCGGATAGATGGAATAGCCCAGCATACCGTCGACTCCGTCCTCCACGAACCTGTCCATATGGCAGAGGTCGGGACGGAAGTGGAGCGTGAGCGATGTTTCCAGTATCCCCGCATGCTCCAGCTCTATTCCCGGATATTCCACCTCATCGAATACCTTGGCCATAACATCATCCGACATCTGATCCCACCAGCTGCTCTCTATCATCGTCACATCTTCATGTCTCCTCGATACGAGATCCATCGCTTCGAGGATGAATGCTTCGTTTTCGAAATGTCCGTTCATGATAAATATCTTCCTAATCCCGTCTCTGATAAGCTCCTCCAGTACATCCTCCACCAGATTCATCAGTGTGACGCCGTTCATATCTATTGTCCCCGGAAATGCCGGTCCGCCTCCGGAAAGCGGCGCTGACTTGTAGCCGTAGCAGATACAGGGCGCTACGATTCCGTCCACCTTTTCGGCGATCATTTCCGCAAGACCGGTGCTGATTATCGCATCGACCGACAGCGGCAGCATCGGTCCGTGCTGCTCGGTTGAACCGACGGGAAGGATGACGATGGAATCGTCCTTTTTGGCGTTGAAATCCTGCCATGTCATTTCCTGCATAAATACACTCATTTGTAAAACCTCCTTTTCATATATCTTTCACATGTTTGTAGGTTACAGACTATTCGATAGCGGCCTTATGCTGCTTCTGCAGCGCTATTATCGATATGAATTCGAATACTATGTTGGCTGCCAGAAATGCCGTTATCTGTGATGGATCAAAGCTCGGCAAAACCTCCACCAGATCGTAGCCCACGAAGTTGATATCCTTGAGCGCTCTCACCATGTGCAGTGCTTCCGGGCCTGTCCAGCCTCCGACCTCTATCGTTCCCGTTCCCGGTGCATAGGCCGGATCCACGAAATCGATATCGAAGGTGAAGAACGCTTTGGCGTCACCGACTCTTTCTTTTATCAGCTCTATCGTCTTTTCAATGCCGATTTCACGCATTTCAAAGCTGGTTATTACTTTGAATCCCAGATCCTCGGAGCCTGTGAGGTCTTCCTTTGAGTAAAAGGTACCGCGCATGCCGATCTGGATGGAATGCTCGACATCGATGAGGCCTTCCTCAAGGGCTCTTCTGAATACGGTACCGTGATTGTACTTCTTGCCGAAGTATTCGTCGATGGTATCGAAATGTGAATCGAAGTGAACGAGAGCTACGGGACCATGCACCTTCGCTATAGCTCTCAGCTCTCCCAGCGTTATGGAATGGTCTCCGCCGAGGCAGATCGGCTTGACGCCGGCTTCGACGACAGGCAGCAGACCCTCTACCATCCTGTCGTAGGTATCTTCGATAAATCCCGGATTTACGGAAATATCTCCGTAGTCCACGCCTGATAAAACATTGACAACGTTTACATCCTGGGGAACGTTGTACGGCTTGACGAGAGATGAGATATCTCTTATTGCAGACGGGCCGAACCGCTGTCCCGGCCTGTAGGTCACTCCCGTATCGAAGGGAACGCCGATGATTGCATAGTCAACATCCTCTACGGTCTTTACGTTAGGCAGTCTCATGAACGTCTTTATCTCTGCGAAACGAGGGACCTCCAATGAATTTAACGGAACATATTTTTTGCTCATAATGCACCTCCTGAAAATCTTGTTGTTTAAGCTTGCGTTTTATTGTCGTCCATAATAAAAGCAAAAGCGGTGCCAAGTTATTAAACACGCGCAATGGTAATTAGTTTGTGCATTTACGATACTGTTTAGTAATTAATTTGTGCAAAATTGCAACTCATATGAAGATTTCAGGGAATTTCAGTAAATTACGGTAAAATGATCACAGGAAAACAGTAGACTAAAAATAATAAAAGCTGCAAAAAAGCAGCCTTTAACATATCGATATGGTATAAACTTTGAAATATTAACATTTATATAAAATGACAGTGGCGTGCAAAAAAGCATCGTATCGATGCAAAAACGATCGAAGTTATAGATTTTTATATTTTTCCAGCTTTCTGCGCAATGTGGTGGCATTTATGCCCAACCTCTTGGCAGCCTTTGGTATAGACCCCTCTAGTCTGATAGCATCCTTTATTACAAGCAGATCGTATTTACCCAGAATATCTTTGTAGGCTTCGCTGTCAAGATCAAATGAAAGGCAGTACGAATTCGCCTTCAGCATATCGTGAGGAAGGCTCCGTGAGCCGATCAGATCATCGGGAGAGCTTACCATTATCCTCTCGATATAATTTTCAAGCTGCCTTACATTCCCGGGCCATGTATACCTGATAAGAGCATCGTGCACCTCCGGTGAAAGCTGCTTGTTGAGATTGTACCGGGTGTTTATTTTATCGAGAAGATACGCTATCAACGGAATAATATCCTCCTGCCTGTCACGAAGCGGAGGAATGTTTACGGGAACAACATTGAGGCGATAGTACAGATCTTCCCTGAATGTCTTATCGATCACCATCTGTATCAGATCCACGTTGGTAGCGGAAATGAATCTGACATCCAGCTTCTTTACCTTGTTGCCTCCTACGGATACGATCTCCCTGTCCTGAATTGCCCGCATTATTTTAGGCTGCATGGACAGCGGCATTTCGCCGATCTCGTCAAGAAAGACCGTTCCGCCGTTGGCCATTTCCAGAAGGCCCAGCTTGCCGCTCTTTTCCGCTCCCGTAAAAGCTCCTTTTTCGTATCCAAAAAGCTCCGACTCAAAGAGTGTCTCCGGTATGCTGCTGCAATCTATTTTAATAAACGGCATGTTTGAACGCGGGCTGTTATCGTGAATAAAACGAGCGATCAGGCCCTTGCCGACGCCTGATTCCCCTGAGATGAGGACGGTAGAATCCACCTTCGAAATAGTCAGCGCCAGACTCAATACACGCTGCATAGCCGGGCTTTTGGCGATGATATTGCTGAACCGGCCCTGCTCCAGCTTCAATCGCTCGAGCTCCGCTTCTCTGGCGGACAGCTCTTTCTTTAAAAAATTCAGGTCGGTTATATCTCTTGAATTGACAACGATTTTATCGACAGAGCCGTCACTATTGAAAGTAGGCGTCCCCGTGGCAAGTACCTGATTGCCGTTCTTGGTGGTCTGCAATATCGTCGTGGCTTCTTTTGTCTGCAGCACCTTCAATGTGACGGATTCCGAATAAACACCATCCTCTAACAGCTGTCTTATATTCTTTTTCATGGCTTCTTCCTTGGATATTCCTTCTATCCTTGTACATGCACTGTTGATATATAGAGTGTTGCCCTCGTTATCCAATATGTGAAGACCATCGTAAGATGACTCGAATGCAGTCATCAATGCCTCAACGGGAACATTTCTGGGTGTCATAGTCCGCCTCCAGTCTGGTACTATAAGAAATAATATATGCCCTTCGAATAAAACTGATTATACATCAGATATGCAAAATGTCAAAAATAAATTATATCGCGTCGATCTTCAGACAATTACTTCAATGATCGATACGGTGTTTCTCCATTTTTTGAATGGGATTTGCTTATCAATGGAGAAATTATGATTTATGTAAACCACATTCAGGCACTATTATATATGTAAAGGCGCAGGGAGCCTGCCTTTTGCAGTTTTATGGGTATTTTTACCGGGTATATCGCCTTATATTTCAAGTTTTCAACGCCTGTAGGCATATTTTCTCCATTATTCTTCCTGAAATCGATCATTCGTGGAGAACAGACACCGGTCAGGTTTACATAATCCCCAAACCAAGCTGCTTTTTCCTGTAGCCCCGGGCTGTATATCGTCTTACCTTTGACTTGTGATTCGGCGATCTGATAAAGCCGACTGATTTTCATCTGCT
>JAETSS010000393.1 GCA_021769545.1 Eubacterium sp. | reverse complement strand
CCTGGATTTGGCTGTCTCAACGTCCTCTTCTTCGACGAATGCCGCGTCCTGCGCCGAACTTTGCCGGACAGTCTCCACATCTTCCGGCACAGCTCCGTCCTCCAGACTGCCATCCGTTCCGCCTGCCATCGTGTCAGACGGTGCACCGGCTGCGGGACTGCCATTATCACCGCTATCCTTTGCCGCTGCAGCCTCCATCGCCATTTGCAAACGGCGGCCGGCTCTAACGCCTCCTCGACGAGTGCATCATCGATCTGCTCCATACATTCCAGTAAATCTTTTCCTCTCATAAGTATACGTCCTCCTCATCCAGATGTTGGCGCAGCTTGTTCCGCATGAGGAAAAGAATCGATTTCACTTTGCTCTCGCTTATCTGAAACATGTCAGCAATATCCCTTATGGAATCCAGATACCAGTAGCGGCGCACAAACACCGTCCGCATCTCTTTCGGCTGACTGTACAGGAATTCGCTGATAATACGCCCGATCTCCCTGCTGTCCAGCTTTTGCTCCAAGTCATTTGGCGACGGGATGCAGTTCTCGATCTCGTCACTCAGCTCCACAACTGTCACACACCGTTTCTGCGCATGGTAATAATCATACTTCCCAAAGGAAAAATTGCGTGCAAGCTTTGCCAGATAGGCAAAAAAATAATTAGGCCGCTGCGGCGGCAAGGTATTCCATGTCGCATGATATGTATCATTCACACACTCTTCCGCATCCTGCCTGTCGTGCAGGATATTCATGGACAGCGTCTGGAGACGTCCGCCGTACTTTCCAGCCGTCTCCGTGATCGCCCGCTGTGAGCGCTGCCAGTATAGTTCGATAATCTCATTGTCTTCCAAAGTGATGCCCTCCTTTGTTTGAATGGGAAATCATATCTCTCCCTCTATAGTATAAGAAGGAAATTATCGTGACAGGTTGCAAAAAAGCATCCGAAATCTGATCTTCCGAATGCTCTCTTATCCAACCTCCATACACATACCATTATATCCTACAAACCATAGATATACAATCAAATTTCTGAATATCAAATCTCATATCAGTGCTCCATTCAAAATCAGAGGCATTTTTATCAATTACAGTTCCAAAAGACGGGAATTGATCTTAGTATGAAAAACCGATAAACAGAGTTTTGACAACCT
>JAETSS010000026.1 GCA_021769545.1 Eubacterium sp. | reverse complement strand
CGGAAAGATACTGAGAGGAATGGTCGTTCCAAATACGGTGACAAAGACTCTTCATACGGAGAAGATGTTCTCGCCGACCCTCGACGGCTTTACCATCGAGGAATATCCTATGTATGCCACGATACCGAACCAGATAAGGACCATCAAGTCCTTCAACAGACCTGTTATACTGGTGGACGATCTGCTTCACAAGGGTTACAGGATGAAGGCGCTGGACCCTATATTCAAGGAAAACGATTTAGAGATAAGGAAGCTGATAACGGGCCTCCTTTCGGGTCACGGAAGGGATCTGATGACGATACAGGGAAGAGATGTGGAAAGTGCGTACTTCATACCGAACCTCAAGGCCTGGTTCGTAGAGTCGACGCTGTGTCCGTTCATAGGCGGAGACGGCGTCCAGAGTGCTGAGAAGATAGAGGCGAGCCTGATACCGTCCATAAACCTGATACTGCCTTTTGCGGCGCCGAAGTTTTTGCACGGTTCATCGAAAGAGGCCGTATATGAGCTGTCGGCAGTATGTCTTGAGAATGCCGCCAGGATATTCCGCGTTCTGGAGGAGGAGTATCAGAATATATTCGAAAGGAAGCTGACTATAAAAAGGCTGTCGGATGTCATAATATCTCCCAGGATGCCTAACGGCTCCAACAGAGTAGCGGTGGATATGAATCTGGCGCCGTCGGTTTACATGGCCGATTACATGGAAAGACTTGTAAGATTGGAAGATGCGTTGAAATGAGATATTTAAGTGAACTGATAGATAAGAGAAGAAAAGCGGTACCATCGGAAGGAAGCGTCCTGCTGGATGACCGCGACAGGATAAGAAAAGATAACAGAGTGAATCTGCTGGCGCTGGGAGATGTGGGCGGTACCGTCCTGCTGGGGCTCAGGCTTCTGGGAGGAGATACCCTCAGCGAGATCGGTATATACGATCTCAACGAAAGCCTGATGCGCCGCTATGAACGTGAGATAAATCAGGTGTTTTTCCCCGACGGGAGAAAGCTGCCGCAGGTGAGGATATTGGAGGAGCATGAGCTGTTCGACTGCGACATGTTCGTCTTCTGTGCATCCAAGGGCGTTCCCCCTGTGGGAGCCTCGGGAGATGTGAGGATGGCCCAGCTTGAGGCCAACAGCGGGCTTGTTTCCATATACGCTCAAAAGGCTGCGGAGTGCGGATTCGAAGGGATATTTGCGGTAGTGTCCGACCCTGTGGATCCGCTGTGCAAGGCTGCGCTGATGTCGGGGCTCGATCCACGGCAGGTGCAGGGCTACGGGCTCGGTGTGATGAACGGAAGAGCATCGTATTTCGCATCAAAGGATGCCAGATTCGCAGGCTACCTTGACGAGGGAAGAGCCTTCGGACCTCACGGAGAAGATCTGGTGATCGCGGACAGCGTGAAAAACTACGATGACGAGCTTTCCCGGGAACTGACGAAGCTTACGATAAATTCCAATATGGATACGAGAGCCGACGGCTTCAAGCCTTATATAGCACCGGCCATGTCGTCGGGAGCCATATCTCTCATCGAGACATTGAATGGCGGGTGGAATTATTCGTCGGTGTATTTCGGATACGGAAGCGACGGTGCTTTTATGGGCTGCAGGAACCGCAGGACACATGAAGGCATACAGGTGGAAAACCTTCCGCTGGACGACAGGCTGTTTCAGCGTATCGTCCATGCATATGATAATCTTAAGGAGCTGCTATGAAAGATCTTGTGATCATCGATCCGTTCTGCCCTGAAGAGAGCAAGAAAGAACGGCTGGAAAAAATAATCGAATACAGTGTCGGAAGCCGTACCTTTGATATGATGACTACGGTGGAAGAGGTGGAAAACAGCGATCTGAGAAACAGACGTATACTTTTCGCCATATCTCTGGGTCAGTCCGGCATCAATCTCAACTGGTACAGCATCATGAAGTACCTGAGACTCAATAAGGATGCGCTGGACGGCTCCGTGGGAGGTGTGATACTGGACGGAAACAGCGAGGTATTCACGAAATCCACGGGAAGGAGCCTCGTGTTTACGGCAAACAGAGCAGGCTGCACCTTTCCGGGAAGACCGCTGGTAGAGGGGACCAGGACGCTGAAAAATTACAACATACAGGCGCAGAACCTCAACACGGACAACATGGGAGCCTACATGACGGCAGGCCGCGAGCTTGTGGAAAACATCTTGGGATACGCGCCCGTGAAAAAGGCACATCCCAACATACTCGTCCTTCATGCCGGAAACAACAGGATTTCCAACAGCCTGGGGCTTTGGAACATGGTAAAGAGGTATCTGCCGGAGTGCGACATAAACGAGATATCCTTAAGGAACGGACAGGTGGTGGACTGCAGAGGCTGCTCATATGAGACATGCCGCCATTTCGGTGAAGCGGAAAGCTGCTTTTACGGAGGTCTCATAACGGAGAAGGTATATCCGGCGATACTGGCCTGCGATGCGCTGGTCATGGTCTGCCCCAACTACAATGATGCCATGAGCGCCAACCTTACGGCCTTTGTAAACAGGATGACTGCGCTTTTCACTGCCCACAGGTTCTATGACAAACGGCTGTTTGGAGTCGTGGTGTCGGGATACAGCGGGGGAGACATCGTTGCAGAACAGCTCATCAGCGGTCTCAATATGAATAAAACCTTTGCTTTGCCCGGCAAATTTGCTATACTGGAAACAGCAAATGACCCGAGGGCCATATTCGATTCGGAAGGCGTACAGGACAGAGCGAGGATGTTCGCGGAAAACATGAGAAGGGTGCTTATCGGGTAACGGCACAGATGACGGCACATTAAGTTATTATATCGGATCTGATTTGAGAAAGGAGGCAATATCATGGCTGATTCTATGGATATGGATAACAAGGTACAGCAGTTTGATGAGGATATTGACAAGATTTTAGAATTGCTGGAGGAGAAATCATACTTTAAGGCGAGAGACGAGATCTTAAAGTATAACGAAGTCGATATTGGCGAGATTCTCGAAGAAGTATTGGAAGAGCTTGGCGTTGAAAAGACCATAATCATTTTCAGGATGCTGCCCAAGGATGTATCGGTGGAGGTCTTTTCATATCTGCCTTCGGCCGATCAGGTGGAGATCGTTCAGGGGATAACCGACAGGGAAATTTCATATATTATCGAAGAACTGGACTTTGACGACAAGATAGACGTACTGGAGGAGCTTCCGGCCAATATCGTGGATAAGATCCTTGAGAAGACTCCCAAGGAAGAGCGAAAACTGATAAATACGTTCCTCAATTATCCCGATACATGTGCGGGAAGCCTCATGACCCCGGATTATATAAGTCTTCGTGAAAATATGACGGTGGCGGAGGCCATGGCTCATATCAAGCGGGAAGGTATGGACAGTGAGACGGTATATACGTGTTACGTGAAGAAGGAGGGGCGAAAGCTGGACGGCATCGTTTCCTTAAGAGCTCTGGTGGTGGCGGACGACGATACTAATATATCCGATCTGATGAACACGGAATACGTGTATGTAAACGTATACGACGACCAGGAGGAGGTAGCCGAGTCATTTAAAAAATACGGTTTTCTGGCGATACCTGTAGTGGATAACGAGCACAGGCTGGTGGGTATAGTTACCGTGGACGATATCCTCGACGTAATCGAAGAGGAGACTACAGAGGACTTCGAGAGGATGGCAGGTGTAATGGACGACTCCGATACGGAATATCTCGATATGGGCGTGTTCAGACATGTGAAAAACAGACTGCCGTGGCTTTTTTTCATGGTGATATCCTCAATGATAACGGGAATGATAATCACCAGATTCGAGTCGGTGCTGGCGCAGGTGATAATACTGGTATCGTATCTGCCGCTGCTGATGGGTACTGGAGGAAACTCCGGATCCCAGGCGGCTACACTGATAATACGAGGTATGGCGGTAGATGATATCGCCCTTAAGGATGTTGGAAAGGTGTTCTGGAAGGAACTGCGTATAAGTCTCATTCTGGGGACCGTACTGAGTATGTTTACCATGGCAAAGGTGATGTTCGTAGACGGCCAGAGCTTCATGATAGGTCTTACCGTAGCGCTTTCCATGGTATTGATAGTGATATTCGCAAAGCTGCTGGGCGGCCTTCTTCCTATGGGCGCCAAGAAGTGCGGCGTGGACCCGGCGCTGATGGCGACGCCGATGATATCGTCACTGACGGATATGGCATCCACTATCACTTTCCTGCTCATGGCATCGGTGCTGCTGGGGATAGCGCTGTAGGGAATTTTACAGAGAGGTGAGTTTGGGATCACAGTGTGATTTATCGGGTAAGGTGTTGATCTGTATGGACACCTGCCCGTTTTTTTGACAGGAGGAGACGATATTTATGACAGCAGATATTATAATCAAGAGCAATGCAGTATTTGACAGCATAGGCTCCGAACCATTCGAAGGATTTGTTGCAGTTAAAGACAACAGAATAATCGAAGTGGGAAAAGGCTCTGATTACAGCGGGTATGTGGGAGAGCATACCATCGTAAGAGAATATGATGATAATCTGGTCATGGCAGGTCTTGTGGACGGTCATGATCATCTCTGGTGGGGAGCTGTGGCAGACAGCGACCATATGGTGGATGTGACTTCATCGACATCGGAGGCCCAATGTATCGAGATGATAAGAAGCTATGCACAGTCGCATCCCGACGAGAAACGTATCGTAGGCTTCGGATGGTTTCCCGCAAACTGGAACGATGCTCCGCTTCCGACGAAACTTTCCCTTGATGAAGCGGTTCCCGACAGACCTGCATACATGATTTCGGCGGATGCACACACCTGCTGGGCAAACAGCATGGCTCTGGAGGAAGCCGGTTATCATGCGGATATGAAGATAAACAGCGGCAGCATAGGCCTGTTTGAAAACGGAGAAATGAACGGTCTGATCTTCGAACCGGATGCCATGTTGGATGCATATAAATATATCTATGATTTTTCTGAGGAGCAGATAAGAAGCATAACCGCGGATTTTATGAAGGGACTCGCGTCAAAAGGAGTGACCTGCATCAGTGAAATGTCGGCGGATGATTATGATGAGCATATATATGCCAGATATAAGATATTTAAGGATATGGCAGACAGGGGCCAATTCACGTCAAGAGTCCACGTATATACGAAACTTATAGGGTATACGGATTTTTCTAAAGCCAGGAAATGGGCGGAGGAATTCGATTCGGACACTTTCAGGATCGTTGGGCTGAAAGGCTTCCTTGACGGAGTCGCATCCACTTATACGGCTCTCCTGCTGAAGCCCTATGCTGATAAGCAGGAGACGTGCGGTGAAGGAGTTCCGCTGGCAACAAAGGAAGCGCTGGAAGCGTCAGTTGCTGCTGCCAATGCTGCAGGATTTCCGGTAAGGATACATTGCATAGGCGACGGAGCAGTAAGGATGGGGCTTGATGCATATGAAAGATCCCTTGAAATAAACGGGCAGCACGGTCTTTTGAATACCATTGAGCATATCGAATCGGTCTCGCCCGACGATATACCGAGGTTCAGAGAGCTGGGAGTTGCCGCCTCCATGCAGGGAGAGCATCTGCCGCTTGATGCCAACGAGCAGTTGACGAGGCTTGGTGTGGAACGCACCCGTTACGGATGGGCCTTCAGGGCTTTTCTCGATGAGGGAGTGACCCTTGCCTTCGGAACGGATTTTCCGGTGGTACCATACGATCAGTTCATCGGTATCTATTCGGCGGTCGCGAGAAAAAACTACGACGGCTCACCGGCAGGAATGGAAAACGGTCAGAACATAACGCTGGCTGAGGCGCTGTATGCTAACACCATGGGTTCTGCAAAGGTATATGGCAGGGCTCACGAGCTGGGTTCGCTGGAAAAGGGCAAGCTGGCGGATATCATCGTTCTGGACAGGAACCTCTTTGATGTACCGGAAGAGGAAATCAAGGATGCCAAGGTGCTGCTTACGATTATGGACGGGAACGTTACATATGAAAATTAAATATGAGATATAGGCAGACCGCTCACGTCGGTCTGCAGGATGATATAAAAGGCTTTTGATGTATTCCGGGGCTTTTTTGTGATATGACGGGCATGATGTAAGTCTGTGGTGAAAGTCTGTCCAATAGAAAATTGAGACTGAGGCCGATATAGTGAGAAATCAGGCGGGGTTTAGATTTGTACGTTTTTTATGGGATGTGTCGATGATTTTTTGGTATTATGTAAACTTTTGCCTAAGGCCTTCTCCATAAAAAAGCAGCTCCGAAGAAAATGATGGAGAAATCTGAGCTGTCAGAGGATAAAAATGGAAATATATGGTTTTTTTGATAAAAACACTCATATAACGGCAGGAAAATGAGCTTTACTGCCGTTGCGGCTCTGATTTCATCAGAAGAAGGTTTACATAAATCGAAATTTCTCCATTAATAAGTGTGAAAGACTTAAAAAATGGAGAAATACAGAGATCAGCATCACATTTTGTATAAATTGCCGGCGCGGAAATATCGGGGCAAAGTTAGAATGAATACGAATCTTTAAAGGCTGAATGTATAGTATTTAATATTGAACACGGCTTTTAAAGGAGGAATTCTGATGACTGATACCGCAATGGCTATGATGATATTTCTGCTGGTGATGGCGCTTATTATTACGGAAAAGGTGCACAGGGCCATAGCGGCGGTTCTGGGGGCTCTGCTGCTTATGGTATGCGGCATCATGGATGTGAAAAGTGCAGCAGGCTACATAGATTTCAATACAATAGGCGTGCTGGTGGGGATGATGATGTTCGTTTCCGTCGTAAAGCATTCAGGACTCTTTGAATATCTTGCCATCAGATCGGCAAAGGCTGCAGGCGGTGATCCGTGGCGGATAATGGTGGTATTCATCGTTATCACCGCCATGCTTTCATCTGTTCTGGACAACGTCACCACAGTGCTTCTGATGGGGCCCGTGACGATAGCCGTTGCCAGAATTCTGAGGACGGATCCGGTGCCGTTTCTAATCACTCAGATCATGGCTTCCAATATAGGAGGGACGGCGACGCTTATAGGAGATCCTCCCAATATAATGATTGGAAGTGCAGCCGGCTTTACCTTCATGGATTTTATCGTGAAGAACGGACCGGTGATAACTGCAGTCCTTGCAGTGTCCGTCATATGCTTCAGATCGATCTACGGACGCAGACTTGCAGCTGACAGCCGAGCGGTAAAGATCCTGATGGATATGGATGAAAACAGGATGGTGACAGACAGACCGTTGATGATAAGGTGTATCGTTATGACGGTCGTGATGGTATTGGGATTTGTGTTCCATAATGCGATGGGAGTGGAGACCTCTGTGATCGCGCTGGCATCGGCGGTGGCGATGCTGCTGGTGGGGAGACAGAGCCCTGAGAAAATATTGCCTGAACTGGAATGGACGACGATAATATTTTTCGTAGGGCTTTTTATAGTGGTCGGAGGTCTTGTGGAAACGGGTATCATAGACAGACTGGCGGAGCTGCTGACGGAGCTTATGAAGGGTGATACTATGACGGCGGCGATAGTCGTATTGTGGGGGTCTGCTATCTTATCGTCCACACTTGATAATATACCTTTTGTGGCAACGATGATACCGCTTATAGGCTCCATGGGAGAAAGCGGCATGGATATAACTCCGCTTTGGTGGGCGCTGTCTCTGGGGGCATGCCTCGGAGGAAACGGCACCCTGATAGGAGCTTCCGCCAATGTGGTGATGGCGGGGATAGGCGAGAAAAACGGAGCCGGCATTTCGTATATGAGTTTTTTGAAGGTCGGCTGTCCGCTGATGCTTGTGTCCGTGATGATATGTACGATATATCTCGTATGTACGGTGTGATATAGAAGGGATTAGGGAATATAATTGTTGCTAAAAGGAAAAATATGGTTGACAGTACATGGAAATTAGTATATAATATGGTAAAAAGTTACAGAGGAACGAGCTAAAACTCACAACCTCTGAATGAAGTTGGTTGTAGCGAGTGTCGACATGCAGCAACAGAACAAATGGGAATCAGAGTATTAAAATCCATAGCACCAAAAGGGGGAATCAAAATGAAAAAAATCAGGAAAAATTACAAGGACGGAGTATTCAGGAAGCTGTTTGCAGACAAGGAGAAGCTGATAGAGCTGTACAATGCGCTGTCGGGCAGCGATTATTCGCCGGATACGGAGCTGGAGATAGTGACGCTGGATAACTCCATATTCGGAGATCTTAAAAACGATCTGGCTTTCGTCATCGACAACAAGTTCATTATACTCGTAGAACACCAGTCAACGGTAAATCCAAACATGCCGTTGAGGATGCTGATATATATGGCACATCAGTATGAAAAACTGTGTTATTCCAATAAGATATACAGCAGCAGGAGGATATATATACCTGTGCCGGAATTTTACGTGTTCTACAATGGAATAGCAGAAGCACCGATGGAGGAAGAATTGAAACTTTCCGATTCATTTAAGGTAAAATGTGATAAAATACCACTAGAAGTAATAGTAAAAGTCATCAATGTCAACTACGAAAAAGGCGCGGAGCTTTTAAAAAGATGTAAGACCCTTAACGAATACAGCAGATTCATATACATGATAAGGGAAAAAGTGAGAACCATGAAGCTGCATGATGCCGTGGAGAAGACCATTGATGAATGTATGATGGAAGGTCTGCTAAAGGACTTCCTTAAGAAAAACGGTGGTGAGATTATGAGTATACTGTGTCATGAATTGACGAGAGAAGAATGTGAAGCAATAAGGGAAAACGACGGCTATCTCAGGGGACTCGAGGAAGGCGAAGCGCGTGGCAGAGCTCAGGGTGTGTCAGAAGGCGAAGAGAAGGAAAAGAAGGTCATAGCTGCCAATATGGTTGCCAAAGGATTGGATATCAAAATCATCTCCGAGGTCACAGGCTTAACAGAAAAGGAAATTTCCGAGCTATAATGTCAGTCACGGATTGTGATCTACAGCAATCCGTGATTATTTTTAGATACGTGGAAAATAAAATTTTTGTTTAAGACTTCTTGCAGTACATCGTCAGTATGGGGTATACTTTAAAGTGAGAAACATATGGAGAATTTTATGGGAAATACAGGTTTAATTACTCTTGAATATGTAAATACTGTAATTAAGGAAAGACCGAGAGAAATACATAAGGGCCGGTGTGGACGTGTACTTATTGCAGCGGGTTCGGTAGGAATGGCAGGGGCTGCCGTGCTTGCGGCAAGAGGTGCTCTTAAGTCAGGCGCAGGGCTTGTAAAGGCAGCGGTGCCGGAGGAGCTGTTCGTGATATTGCAGACGGCGGTACCTCAGGCGACATGTACGAGTATTTCCGAGGAGCTTTCCCCACGGTCTCTAGAGATCTACGGAGCGATAGCAATAGGACCGGGAATGGGAGTTGATGAAAAAAATTATCTTCGTATAAAGGATATACTTAACGGTTACGGCGGACCTGTCGTGCTGGATGCAGACGGTCTGAATTCGCTGTGCAGGTTCGATAAAGGTCTGGAAACCGTAAGGAACAGGAAAGGCTCGACGATACTGACGCCTCATCCGGGAGAAGCGGACAGGCTTTTGGAAGCCTTAGGAGAGGACAGGCTAGGTAACTTGGGTCGAACAAAGGCGGCAGAACTGATCGCAGCCGGGACGGGAGCAATAGTGCTGCTCAAGGGTCCGGGAACATTGGTGACGATGGAGCGTGAAGGAACATATATTAATACTACAGGCAATCCCGGAATGGCAACGGGCGGAAGCGGAGATGTGCTTACCGGTGTCATAGCGGCGATAGCCGGGTATGGGATAGATGCCTTTGATGCCGCCAGAGCAGGAGCCTTCATACATGGAATGGCAGGAGATATAGCTGCCGAACGCCTTGGTCAGTGGGGTATGACCTCGGTGGATATAGAGGAAGCGCTTCCTGCGGCATTTAAAAAAATCGTAGGTAAGTGAATGCGCCGTATTGGGCAGTGCGTAAGAGCCTGATTATATGTGTGTGCAGAAGATATCGCAGAAGAATTGCACTGCAGCTAAAGCTGCGCAATTCTAGCGTTTGATCTGCGCGCCGTATCGAAGATACGGGCAGATCATAAGGAGTGAGGGATTTGAGTATAAAGAAGGGTGACCTTTATTTTGCTGACTTAAG
>JAETSS010000025.1 GCA_021769545.1 Eubacterium sp. | reverse complement strand
AATATTTCTCAGGAGGTCACAGCTAAATGGAAAACAAAATATCACAGAAAAAAGCATGGTACATAGTGCTCATAAGCTCGCTCATGGGGTGCAGTATATCATCTGCCTTCCCTCAGTTTTCAATGACTATAAGCACACTGGCAGATAAAACGGGACTCTCGGAAAGCTTTCTTCTCACAAGCGATACCGTAAAATCGGCTGCAATAGTTCTTTCGATGCTATGCTCCGGCTTCATGTACAAGAAATTCGGCGCCAGGATAAACTTTATCATCGCATTGATATGCACGACGCTCCCTCAATTCCTGCTGCCCTTTACATCATCGCCCGTTTTCCTGATATTCCTCAAAATAATGCAGGGCTTTTCTTCTGTAATATTCCCTGTTTTCCTCATAATAATAATGGATGCGATTTCGGAAAAGCAGGCAGGGCTTGCAACCGCCATATTCAACGGTGTATTTTACAGTGGCGGAGGTATCGGCGGAACACTGGCGGGATTGTTCATCGCCAGATGGGGATGGGAATCTTCCTATTTTTCGATCGGAATAATCGAACTTGTGATAGGTATAGTATGGCTTCTGACTGTAAAAGACACAAGCGGCGCAGCGAAGGAAGATATCCCTGCCGATGCCGTCAGCAACCATGGCGAAAAATCATCTTCTCTAATGCTGCTGAAAATGCCCATAGTATGGCTGCTGATCATAGGCTTCATATCCACTACCTTCGTCATCCAGGCGATAACAGTAGATATGCCGCTGTTCAGCGAATGGTTAGGGTATAATGAAACCGAAACAGCCAGAGTAACTACTGCAGTTACCTTCGGTCTTCTGGCATCATGTCTGATATCGGGGAAAATTTCCGATATGGTCGCCGCAAGGATGCGTAACAAAAGCAGAGCAAGGATCATCGTCATGGCTGTAGGTCCGCTGATCATCATACTGTCGTCACTGATGCTGATAACCCTCGACCTCTCATCCTTAGGACTGTTTTCCGTCACCGCCTTCCTTTTCTCCTTTGGTGGTTCATGGGGTCTGGGGACGTTCTATTCGATCCTGCCGGAGATATTCGATGACGATACGCTGCCTATAGTCACCGGTCTTTGCGGAGGAGCCGGAGACATGGGTATGCCTGCCGCTCCGCTGCTGGTGGGCGTGATCTTTGGCGCCAGAGGAATGTGGCACATGGGCTGGGCAGTATGCATCGTCATTGCGATACTGAGCCTTCTGGCCTGCTTCGTACTTTTGAAGACACGCAAATAATATGCGGATGCCCCGCCGAGGTCATAAAGATATCACGAAAACATATCTCTGATGATATCCATGAGACCTCTGCCTTTTGGCTGCGGCTTCGCCGCGTGATGTATGGATCTCTTCATGAATTCCTGCTGACTGTCTATCACGCCATCTTCACCGCCGGTCTTTGCCGTATATGATCCGTCACTCTGCAGTACGGCAGCCTTGGCTCTGTCATGGAGCTGTGTATCGAGGATATTCATAAGCTGCCCTCTGATATCCTCGTCATATATGGGAGCTGCTATCTCGACGCGCCGTCTGAGATTCCTCGTCATAAGATCGGCGGAGGATATATACAGTTTCGCATCTTCACCTCGACCAAAGCAGTATATCCTGGCGTGCTCAAGAAAACGTCCTACGATGCTGCTGACCGTTATGTTATCCGTCTCTCCTTCGACACCTGCCCTTATGCAGCATATGCCTCTGACGATGAGCTGTATCTCCACTCCCGCTCTTGAAGCCTCCGCCAGTTTATCTATAACGCCACGGTCCGTCACGGAATTCACCTTCATACAGATATAGCCATCACTGCCCTTTTCCATCTCTCGGTCTATCATGCGACATACGGCATCCTTGATCCCTCCCGGTGATACCAGCAGTCCTTCATACCTGCCCTCGAGATTTCCCGTAAGCATGTTTCTGAAAAACGATGCACCGTCGCGGCCGATCTCGTCCCTTGCCGTCATCATGCTGAGATCGGTGTACAGCGCATTTGTCTTCTCGTTGTAGTTGCCCGTTCCTATCTGGGTTATATATCTGTACCTGCCCCTTTCCCTGAGGGTTATCAGACATATCTTGCTGTGACATTTGAAATTCTCTATTCCGTAAAGCACCTTGCAGCCTGCGTCCTCCAGCATCTTAGACCACGCTATGTTGTTTTCCTCATCGAACCTTGCCCTCAGCTCCATCAGCACAACGACCTCTTTGCCGTTTTCCGCTGCACGGCAGAGAGCACGAACTATCCTTGAGGAAGAAGCCAGTCTGTAAATTGTTATCTTTATGGAGACGACCTCGTCTCTTTCAGCCGCTTCATTTAGCAACCGTATAAATGGGTCCACGGAATCGAATGGAAAGAACAGCAGTCTGTCCTTCTGCTTTATCTGATCTATTACGGAGCTTTCTTTATCTATGTCAGCAGGCCACTCAGGTATATAGGGCTTATAGGAAAGCGTACTGCATATGTCCTGCGGGAGCTTTTCCGCCAGTTCATACACATATTTCATATCAAGCGGAGTACTGTCCGTATACACGGGCCCCGCGCCTATATCCACCATCTTCACCAGCTCTTTTCTGAATCCCTCAGATATGTCGTTTCCTATCTCCATACGGACAATGGCAAGGCCTGCGCGCTTTTTCAAAAGCTTTTTGACGTGGCTTCTGAAATCTTCCTCAGCATCGTCGAACTTTTCCGAATCAAAGCTGACGTCTGCGTTTCTCGTGACGCTGATGATGCAGGATTCCCCCTGCCTGTATTTGCCGTACAGCGAAGGAGCCCAGTGGTGCACTATATTTTCCGTCCTTATGAATCTTCGTCCGGACGGCAGTATCAGCACCCTCGGCAGCACGGCCGGAACAGGCACCAGCGCTATGGAGCTTCTGCCGCTCTTATCCTTTACGAGTGATGCTATATAAAGCTGCTTGCTGGTGAACCTGGGTCTCGGATGGCGGCTGTCTATGATCTGAGGCGACAGTACCGGAAGTATATCGGAATAGAAATAGTTCTCCGCATGCTCCCTTTCGTCATGACTCAGCTCATGGTACTGCAGATCGGCTATCCCCTGCTTTTCCAGCTCATTGCACACGTCCCTGTAAATGCGCTCCTTGCGCTTTATAAGATCCGGTATCACACTGTATATATGCTCAAGCTGCTCCTTGGGGGTCCAGCCGCATTTATTGTCTATCGCCCCGGGAGTCATCTCCATCATGTCGAAGAGACTTCCCACCCGCACCATAAAGAATTCGTCGAGATTGGTGGAAAAAATAGACACGAATTTAAGGCGTTCCATGGCAGGTACATTTTCATCCGCCGCTTCCTCCAATACACGCAGATCAAAGCGTAGCCAGCTCAGTTCGCGGTTTTGCGTATATCTGTATTCATCTGCTGTTTCAATATTCTTTGTCATAGATAGCCCTCCCTTACGCCGCAGCTTCCTACGGTCATCTCTTTTATTCCGAAGATGTGTACGATATACTCCCTGAGTATACAGATTTAAGTGTATGCTGATATAAATTTATTATATACCTATTTGGGTAAATTAAATATCACGATATTGTAACATCTATCAGGCAACAGTTCACCGGCGGCTGCATGTTTCACGGCTTTACCGGTGAAAGGCTTTATCAACCGTTCACCGGCAACACCGTTAAAATCATTCTCGTCGGTGAAAAGTATGTAAAACAGCACGCTTTTCTGTTCCTATGAAGCTGTTGTTTTCACCGACGGCTAGATATTCTTCAAATCTATCGGTGAACGAGAAAATGTATCTTCACCTAACAGGCGTTGATATTACACACTACCGTTGAACGGGAAATGATAAGCTTCACCGATACCTAGATACGAAACGACATGATCGGTGAAACAGATCGCTGCGATCCATCCGGTAAATAAAATACGGCGCAGTCATCGTTAAAACCACACCGTAATTTCATTAAAGCTATTATATGTTTTCCTTAAACCATTTGGAAACGGCTTCCGCCATCTTCCCGTGGTTTTCCGCATCGAGATGGGTACCGTCGGCCTTGCCGCACTGTACCTGCTCATTGGCATTGAAATACAGGAAGCCTTCCTCTGCGGCCTTTTTCTCGTATTCCGCAGGAAGCAGCTTTGCTCTTTCCAGTATTTCCTCGGTAAATGAATCCGCAAATTCTCCCGTAAGGGCGTATTCATTGGATATCATCGGCGCCATCAGCACATATTTACACGGATGGTCTGGCATCTTTTCTTCCGCCAGCGCCTTGGCCTTTCTCAGCACCTTGGCAGCGCTTTCCGCGATCATTTCCGGCGAGCGCGTCCCTTCCACATCGAGATCGTTGGAGCCCAGCTTGACGCATATCACATCAAGCGGTAGATGTGAAAGCACGCACGGTCCGATGTATTTGAGTCCGTTGACAAAAGGTGCCTCCATAAGCTCTGTCTCGATCATATCCTCCGGCGCCATATCGTGGCACGTGGTCCTGCCGCAAAGTCCCTCCTCTATTATCTCGTAATCATCTCCCAATAATCTCTGGCAGACCTTCGTCCATCGCGTGTTTTCGTCGAATCGCTCTCTTGTGGCGCCATCAAATCCGTAGGTGTTGGAATCGCCGTATATCAAAATCCGTTTCTTTGTCATGTTTCCTCCTTGCCCCCTGACATGTCTCATCAGTCGTTATCGTTATATATATTATATTACGACAAATTCCTCGCGCTCGCAAGCTCTGCCAGGAATTTTCACCCGTTACGCCAGATCGTCCCTGATGGCGTCGATGATATTTTCTCTCCTTATCCGCCCCGTAGCATACAGCATGGTGATGAATATCATCAGGAATACCCCAAGTATGCTCATACCCATGGCAAGCCACGGAAATTCGAAGCTTATCTGCGTTTCCCCTATAGTAAGCCCTTTGAATATGAGCCACGCCAGCACCGCCGAAACGGGTATACTTATCAAAAGCGTCCTCATGCCGTAGAACAGGCATTCGAACCTCATCATCCTGTTGAAGGAGCTGTCGGCCATGCCCACGGATCTCAGCATCGCCAGCTCACGCCGTCTCAGCATGATATTGGTGGAGATGGTATTGAACACATTGGCGACGGCGATAAGAGCGATCATAGCCGTAAACACGTAGCTGAACAGGTTGACGATGAAAACTATATTTCTGTTGGTCTCAAGCACCTCGTACACATTAGTCAGCATATAGCCGCTTGTGATCCCCGAGCTTTTTAACATCTCATTCATCTGCGCAGCAGATGCTTCAGGATCATCGGAGCTGAAATCCATCTCCTTTCCGTTCAATGAGCTTTCCGTCACGCCATCTGCCGTTTTCAGCTTATCGTAAAGGACAGTCATCCGGTCGTCACTTATGGATCCTCCATAGAAATGTATATCATATCCCGCATCGGACACAAGCTGGTCCGACATGGAGCTTAGGTTCATAACGAATGCATTGGCCGCCACGAAGAGCACTACGCTCAATGTAAGAGACATCACGATGCTTCTGTATCGCTTCTTGTTTCTCTTGAAATTTTTCAGCGCCAGCGTCCCTTCAATACCGTACAATCGTTCCGAAAAGTATGAGGTTTTCAGCGCACCGGGCTTCACCTTTATATCGTTGGTCTGTCTGATGCATTCCATTACCGAAAGAGACGATGCCCTGCGCGCCGGGATATATGCGGAAATGAGGATAGTGATCATGCTGATCAATGCCGCTGCCGCAAGTACAGGCACGGATATCTTCATCCTGAGCTGCACTGTGTCATACATTATATTCCCGAAATTGTCCGTAACTATGGCAATCACCAGCTTTATAACGGGAAGCCCCAGCAGGATCCCCACCGGTATGCCTATGACTCCGATGCAAAGTCCCTCGAACATCACGGATTTTTTTATCTGCCTTTCCGTAGCCCCCACCGACATCAGTATGCCCAGCTGATGGGTACGCTCGCTTAGGGATATGGCAAAGGAATTGTAAATGAGAAATACGGAGCCTACCATGATGAGGACTATGAGAACGATACCTATCGAATAAAGCAGCGTATTGAACATGGTGTCTCCCGAAAGTCCCATGAACCTCAGTACATCATCGTTAAGGCAGTAATCATGATCCCCCGCGCTTTCCTTCGTATAAGCCTTTATGCTGCCTGCATCCTTGAAGGTCACGAAAAGGCTCATGCTTTCCGCATCCTTTCCTCCGTCTTCTCTTGTTATCACCGTATATCCGGGAGCCGTGCGTTCCTCAAATGATGGTCGCTGATACGTCCCAACAACCTTGTAGGTCCTGGTATCCTTGTATGCCAGCGTCTCCGACACCTTTCCCGAGCTGCCAATAGCAAGAGGATCGTGCTGGTTCAGTCTTTCGGTGCCGCTTATACGGTTTCCTATATCAAGCTTTAGCGTATCTCCCGGCTTTATATCCACGCCGCCATTTGCAAAAACGTGTGAAGGTATTATCACTTCTCCGTCATTTTCCGGCAGTCTTCCCGAAAGCAACTCTATCGGGACCGTATCGAAGGTCCCTTCACTGAAGCCTGCGATATGAAGATAGGGCTTATCGGGATTTATCCCGCCCTTGAGCTTGGCGTATCCTATATTGTCGAAGGTCGAGACGGCCTCCACCTTGTCGTTTCCCTTCTGCTGGTTAACGAAATCACTGTCCGCATCGGTGAACTGTATATGCCAGTCTCCGTATTTCTCCGCCGCACCGTCTACCATATAGCTCTGAAGAGAAATGGCAAAGGTGGCTACGGCAGTGATCATCACGGTGGACAGCACTACCCCGATGACGGTTACGACAGTTCTCGTGCGGTTCTTTATAAGGCCCTGCAGCGATATCCTGTGGAAAATGTTCATTACCTGCCCACCTGCCTCTCATCGCGGACCACCCTGCCGTCCGAAACGCATATTATCCTGTCTGCCTGCAGAGCGATGTTTTCATCATGGGTAACGATGATAAGCGTCTGATAATATCTCTCGTGACTCAGCTTCAAAAGCTTGATTATCTCGTGTCCGTTGCGGCTGTCCAGACTGCCCGTAGGCTCATCGGCCAGCATGACCTGCGGTGCGTTCATAAGCGCGCGTCCTATGGCTACACGCTGCTGCTGCCCGCCTGAAAGCTGGTTTGGAAGATGATATTTCCTCTCCTTAAGGCCCAGCATATCCAGAAGCTCCTCCAGCCGCTGCATGTTCACCCTTCGCTTATCCATCAGGATAGGCAGCGTGATGTTTTCCACCACATTCAATGTCGGTATCAGATTGTGGAACTGATATATGAGCCCCACCTGACGCCTGCGAAAGACCGCCAGATCCTTGCTGCTCTGGGCGTATACATCCTGCCAGTTGAGATATACCTTCCCGCTTGTAGGCACGTCTACGCCTGCCATGGCATGCAGCAGTGTGGATTTTCCCGAACCGGAAGATCCGATGATAGCCGTGAACTCTCCCTTTTCTATGGTCAGCGAAACATTATCAAGGGCATTGACCTGACTCTCTCCCGTACCATAGACCTTACATAGATTTTCTACTTTTAAAAACTCCATTGTGTCAGCCTCCTTTTTTTGATCTGCCTATATGATAAAGCTTTCGGCTTACATCTCCGTGACTTTGAGATGAGAGTTTCGTCACTTTGGAAAACGTATGATAAATAATGCCCCGCCATTTCGGTGATTCCCAGCTTTTACGGTGGCTCCGTGCCTGTTTATTATGGTCCTGCAAAGGGCAAGGCCTATGCCGTATCCGCAGGCGCTGTCTCCCTTGCCCCGGTAGAATCTGTCGAATATCCTCGGAAGATCTTCCTCGTCAAAGCCCGGCCCGCTGTCGTGTACCGTTATCTGGGTATAAAGAGCCGTGTCCTCGCAGTATATGTCAAGCCTTCCGCCATCCCCTGCGCTTTCCATACAGTTTTTCAGGATATTCTGCAAAGCCTCGGAGAGCCAGCCTGTATCACCGTTTACCGATATGCCTCCGGGCACATTGATATCCACGCTGATATCGTGCAGCTCCATGGATATGGCAAAAGGCCTCAGCGCCGTATCTATCAGATTTTTTACATCTACCGGCCCGCTTTGGAAGATCGCGATGCCCGCATCCAGCCGCGACAGCTTAAGCAGAGCGTCCAGCAGCCATTCCATCTGCACCATCAGTTCCTCCGCCTCTCTCAGCAGCGATATGCGCTTTTTCAGGTCGTCCTCGCTTTCCAGTATGGAAAGGATCAGGTTCACGGATGTCAGGGGTGTTCTCAGCTGGTGAGCTATGTCGGCAAGGGAATCGGCAAGGTGCTGCTTTTCTTTTTTCAGGGCGTCGTTCTGCTGGCGGATGCGTACCGTCATCTTGGTGATCTCGCTCTGCAAAATCGCCAGCTCGCCTTCTTTCGATTCGCTGATGTATACATGCTCGGCGTTGTGGAGCACCCGGTCTATCTGCTCCGAAAGCTCCGCCAGCGCATTGTACCTGCTTTTCGTAAATACAAAAAATGCCGTTCCGATGGCAGCGGCATAGATGATCGTAACTATTGCGGCTTTTTCACCTATCATGTATCCGGCTGTCACTGCCGCGACTGTAAGCACCGCAAACACCACGGCAAACCGGCCTATCTCACTGTTTCGAAACATGCTATTCTCCCAGTCTGTAGCCCATACCGCGTACCGTCAAGATGATACGCGGCTCTGCAGGGTCGTCCTCTATCTTCTCGCGAAGTCTCTTTATATATACCGTCAGGGTATTGTCATTGACGAATTCTCCAGCCGCATCCCACAGCTCGTTCAAAAGCCTGCTTCTGGTGATGATGCTGCCGGGGTCGTTGATGAACACCAGCAGCAGACGGTATTCCAGTGCTGAAAGGAAAACTTCCCTGCCGTCCTTTTTCACGATGCCACCCGCTATGTCCACCGAAAGATCGCCCAGCCTGAATACCGACGGCGCGCGGCCGCTTTTTCTCATGGCTGACTTTATCCTTGCCACCAGCTCCCTTGGGCGGAAAGGCTTCACGATATAGTCGTCCGCTCCCATGTTGAGTCCCGTCACGACGCTGGATTCGTCCCCCGAAGCCGTCAGGAATATCACGGGAATGTCCTGCTGCGCCTTTATCTCCGTGCATACGGCAAATCCGTTGCCATCCGGCAGCGAGATATCCACCAGTGCCAGATCGAATCTGTCATCACCTATCATATCCACAGCCTGCGCCTGTGAAGCGGCGTGAGTCACCTCAAAACCCTCCGCCATCAGGAGTCTGTCCAGGTTTCTGGCTATGGCATCATCGTCTTCAACTAAAAAGATTTTTTTCATATCTTTTCACCATCCTTGACCTTATTATATTTCTTTTGCTTTTTATATACAAGGGAATGGAGGAATGTGACGTTTTTGTAAGAAAAAAATATGTGCACGGGGATCTTTCGTCCCCCAATGCACACATCTGTCCTGCATATTCCGTTTCCGGTAATATCAAATCACCTGATAAAACAGCCCGTGTTTGCTGCAGTGCCATACCAGAATTCCATGGGCAAGCTGCGGTATCCTCACCTGCAGGTTCCATTCCGGATACTGCTTTTTCAATATCAGGCTGTCGCCTGTCAGCAGCGCTGCGAATGTGATATAGTGCTCCTTGCTCATTTCATGATCACTTGTTATGAAATACTCATTGTCTATGATCTCTACCGACAGCTTTTCATCGTCTGCCGCCTTCTTTGCCTCCAGCCGCTGCAGCTTTTTCCCGCAACACGATATGTTGGCCTCTGCCGATGCGGTGATCAGGTTCCCACACTGGGGACATACATAAAATCCAAGTTTTTTCATATTGCCTCCTACTATTTCATTTTTATCCAGCTGACCCGAAAGCAGATCTTCCAGATCGACTCCAAGCAGCCTGCTCAGATGCGGAAGCAGCGACACGTCGGGACATCCGGCGCCCCGTTCCCACTTGGATACCGTCTTGTCGCTTATGTTCATATAATCTGCCAGCTGCTTCTGAGTCAGCCCCTTCTCTGTTCTCAAAGCGTATATTATCTCTCCTGTTTTTCCGATGTTCATCGCTGTTTCCTCCTGTTTGCTCATGACTACTACTCTAAACTATCATGCCGGAGCGGGGATTTCAATCGACGCATAGTAGAATTTTTGTGGTTTGATGAAAATCATAAAAATGTGCGCCCCTTTTGAGCGACAATGCCAAATCGAAAATAAAACATAGATCTTTACACCCGATTCCTTTATTCCACTACTT
>JAETSS010000024.1 GCA_021769545.1 Eubacterium sp. | reverse complement strand
CATCTCCGCCTCCTTTTCGTGCAAACAGTTCACCGAATACGAGAAGCTCTCGCTCCCGGCTGCTTACCGATACGCCTCTGTATCTTGTCACTGCAAACAATACGACTCCTGTCGCAAGCCAAAGCAGCGTAATGATGAACTCGGGACTCACCATGTAGTAATGGATATTGCTCTGTAAATACAATGCGAAATACACGCATATCACTATCAGGACCATCGTGCCGAAGCCTGCACCTCCGATATCGAGAGGTCTTTTCAGATCAGGCTCCTTCTTCTTGAGTATGATGAAGGATATGACTACGAAGATATACGAGAACAGCGCGCACAGAGAGCTGGTATCCACGAACCATACCAGTGCATTCATCCCCAACAGCGGCGACGATATGCATATGCCGCCTACGAGAAATATCGCCGCCCATGGAGAATTGTATCTTTTATGCACCTTTCCGAATACACGCGGCAGAACTCCTGCCCTTCCCATGGCAAAGATCAGTCTCGTAGCTCCTATGAAGAAGCCGTTCCACGATGTCAGTATGCCGAAGATACCTCCAATGATGATTATCGCCGAGAATATCTCGCCGTTAAAAAGATATGACGCCACCTCTGCCATCGGTATCGTTCCCGACGCTCTTATCTCCACGGGAGCTGCCAGCGAAACGCCTATTATCAGGATGAAATACCATATGAGGCTCGTTATTATGCAGACAAGTACCATCTTGCCGATGTTCCTTGGCCCAATATTCATCTCCTCCGCCGACTGGGGGATGACATCGAAGCCGATGAGCATGGCGGGTACCATCAGCAGCACATACGAAAATCCCTTATGAGATCCGAAAAGCTCCCCTATATTGTCACTGCTTCCGTATACTATCCCGCCGAAAAACACCAGCAGTACCACGATCATCAATGCGGCCGAGGCCATTACCTGAAAGAGCACGGCAGGCCTTACTCCGAAAAGGTTCAGCAACGTTATCACGGCTGCTCCTGCCATTCCCACCGCAGACCATGAGAAAGCCACCTGATATCCGGCTATTTCCCATAGAGGCAGCAGATCAGGTATCGGCAGCATGTAGTCTATGGCCGTCGCCAGAGCTATCCCTTCCCACGCAGCAACGCCTACATAGGCAAGAGTCATCATCCAGCCCACTATCCACGCGGCCTTTTCCCCCATGGCTCTGTATGCAAAGACGAACTCGCCGCCTGCCAGCGGCAGAGCAGCCGTGAGCTCACCGTATGTCATGCCTACCGCCAGTATTATCAGTCCGCCTGCTGCAAAGGCGCACAGCGCACCTACAAGTCCGGCTTCATTCACCCACGAGGCCGCCATCATCACCCAGCTCCAGCCCACCATGGTTCCGAAACCTATGGCTATTATATCAGTCCTTCCAAGGACCCTGCTCAAGGAGTTTCTTCTTCTGTTCATGCGATACAGCTCCTCTCCTTACTGTTTCTCCTATTGTACATAAAAAACAGCGAAGTGGCTATAGCCACTTCACCATTCCGAAAATAATATTCTGAAAAGGATAAACTTAAAATCTCTTATACTTATCACCGAACATCTGGTATTCCAGCTCTTCCTTTGTCACCTTACCATTGCTCAACTTATTGGCAATGAAGAGTATGATTCCGAGAACGAGCCAGCCGCCTACCAGAGCCCACTCTATAGGAGCCAGAGGCGTCGGGCTGTAGATCGGCAGATACAGCGAGCAGAAGAAGAGTCCTACGCCTACCGCTATCACACCTACTACCGGACCGCCGTTTACCTTGAACGGTCTTTCAAGAGCAGGCTCCTTCTTTCTCAGGACAAGGAAGGAAAGGGATACCATGAAGTATGCCACTACCGTTCCGAAGGCTGCGGCGTTTACGAACCAGCTGAGGGCGCTCTTTCCAAGCAGCGGAGAAAGCACCGTAACGATACCTACCAGCATGATGGCCGCTACAGGGGAACCGTACTTAGGATGTACCTTTGAAAACATCTTAGGAAGCATGTGAGCTCTCGCCATGGAGAAGATGACTCTGGAAGCTCCTACGATGAAGCCGTTCCATGATGTCAGTATGCCGCACATGGCCGCTATGATCATCAGCTTGCCGAATACAGGGCTTCCCAGTGCATATGCAAAGCAGTTTGCTACCGGAACCGCATCGGGGTCTGAATTGTAGCCGGCCAGTATATCCCCCGGTGTGGACATTGCAACGCCCAGTATCATTATTATGTACCATGTAGCTGCCATAACGATGGCTATTATGATGACCTTGCCGATCTTACCGATAGGAATGTTCATTTCCTCTGCTGCCTGCGGGATAACGTCGAATCCCACAAACATCGCAGGTACCGCAAGTACTACAGCCACGAAGCCTTTGCCGTCGGTAAAAAGCGGTTCGAGGTGGCTTATATCACCGGTTACCGTTCCGCTTACGAAAAATGCGATCCCTCCGATCGCCATGGCTACCGTGGCCGTTGTCTGGAATACTGCGGAAGCTTTGGCGCCTCTGTAGTTGATAACGGTCATGATCACCGCACCGATGCAGCCTATCAGCAGGAACATTCCCGTTACCTCTGAGCCCTGTATCTTATAAAGCACTCCAAGATCAGGCAAAAGTCCACTGAACAGGAATCCCAGCGCGTTGGACAACGCAGGTCCCTCCCATGCGGCTACTCCCAGATAAGCCAGCGTGATCATCCAGCCTGTGAACCATGATGCATTGTAGCCCATGGCTCTGTATGAGAATACCAGCTCTCCTCCTGCAAGAGGCAATGCCGGCGTAAGCTCCGCATATGTCAGACCTACGAATACCGCCATTACTCCTCCCAGCAGGAACGCCATTATAGCTCCCACCGTTCCGCCGTTTCCTACCCAGGAACCGGCGAGCATGATCCATCCCCAACCGATCATCGTACCGAATGCCAGAGCCAGCACGTCTTTCATGTTGAGAGATTTCTGAAGTTCTTGTCTTCCTCCATTACTACTCATGATTTTCCCTCCTACTAACCTACTAACATAGTTTTAAGATTGCAGCTATTTATGATTGCATCTATATAAAACACAAGTTTCATGCCATATGACGTGAAATTGCATAATTTTTCCGAGGAAATTTACAGAATCTTCATTTTTATTGAAATTTCAATATTTTCAAGGCATGCTTTTGTTTTGGTCCGGAGGCAGAGACCCATCCGCGTATCATGTTTCATACGGATTTCTTCCTTGACATGCGAAAAGCAGGAAAGAAATTTCCTGCTTTTAAGGCAATTTTTTTCACATTCCGCCTATTTTTCCGAAGTTTTTCCTGCTTCTTCTATTTCTCTGATGAGCTCATCCTGTATTTTCCCCACTGCAGCGAAATCCATATTTGGCACATAATAGTTTTCAAGCAGATCATGTTGCTTTTTTGCAAGCTTCAATATATCCACAGCGCTGAGGAGCTCACGATGTGCCGATTTCCAAAGGTCACGCAGTATCTCATGCTCCTTTTCATACTCATTGCCCGCCGGGCTATCGCCTATCCTCATCCTTATCACCTTGCCCGTTATGCTGCCAAGGTCGATATCGTGGTATCTGTTGACGGATATCACGGCTATGCCTGCATCTGCACAGACTATATGCTCAAGTTTTTCATCCGGGAACATCGGACAGTAATATTCCTCCGTATCGAAGCCTGCATCTATAAGTCTCTCCGAGACAGGCACCAGCAGCTTTTCCGTTCTGAAACCTACGGGAGTCTCAAGCACTACGACCTTTTCCACACCTGAGATTATCGAGTCTGTATAGCTTCTTATACCTCTCGGCGTTATGGCCCCAGCAAAGGCCTTCTTTATCCTGCCTGAATAACCGGCCCTTCCCAGCACGTTGTCTTTTCTCGCTCTGCTCTCGGCCCTTCTTATGACGGAAATGCCGTCCAGCTTCATCTGCAGCTGATTTTTGTATTCTCTTATTTCCTCATACGAAATGATCCTGTCAAGAAGCTGCGCCATAAATATATATTTCTCGCGTGCACACCTTAAGTACCCGTATGCCAGTCCGAACAGCCGGCCTATCCTCTCATTGCAGTTTATTATGTCATGCCTGTTTTTCTTTATGGCTTCCCGGTCCCAGCATTTTCCCAGATCCACGATCCTGTCAACGGCTGCCGGATTTTTCGGATCCACTATATGAGGCGCCGTGCCGTCCACGATGGCAATGCTTCTATCCTTGAGCAGCACTCCGTCGAGGGAATCGGGATCGGAAGAGCACCACAGATAGTCGACATCCTCTCCCATGTCCGAAAAATGCTGTCCTATCTTCTTCATCATCGTCGATTTGCCCACTCCCGGACCGCCTTTTATACAAAAAAATTTTTCTGCTTCCCTTTGTGGTAAAATATAGTTATAATAGGAATAGAATCCATAGGGAGTATTACCGCCGGGATACATGTTTCTTATTTTGTTTTTCATAGATGACCTCCTTCTATCACTTAACATAATATGCCGGTGTGCATGATAATTGTTAATGATAGAGGTCAAATTATATATTAAAAGAGGAACTTCAAATGATGTATAAGTCAAAGAAATCTAACTTAATAATCGCGATCATACTGTTTCTGGTCGCCGCGATCTTTCTCGTATATGGCATCTACATAGTCAACTATTCCATAGACTACATACATACCTATATGGAGATATCCACCATATCGCCTGATAATGCATTCCAGTATGTGGTGACATCGTCAGCTGTCTATTTCGGATTTGCCATCGTCATCTTCATAGGCGGAATGATCATTTTCTCTACGAGAAAGGTGTATTACGATCCCAACGATCCCAAGGCCAGTAAACGGTCTGTGAGATCCGGTAAAAACAAAAACCAGGAAGACGGAGATAACGATGCCGATGCGCACCCTGAGAACAATCCGTATTATACGGCACCTACGGCACCCGAAAGCATCACGGAAAGCCCGCAGACTCCCGCAGCTCCAAAAGCCGAGACGACATTCGCTCAGGAAGTGGAAAGCATTATAAACAGTCATGCTCCGGAGTTTGATGCGACAGGCATGTCGGAGCCGGAAAGCGCCATGGATGTGCATGGGATAGATGAAGGTTCTGTGTCCGGCGGACAGGCTGAGAGCGGTGCTGCCGGAATCGATACATACACAGTCAGCGCTGCTATCACCGATAACGCAGTTGCCGATAATAATGCAATTTCCGATAATAATACAGCTGTTGCCGATAGCGATATTTCAAAGGATGATATCGAACGTTTCCTTCTCGATGAGCTGGAACCGGTAAGATCTGAACCTGTCGTAAAACAGGTTGCTCCATCGATAAAATATCACGAGCCTGTCATAGAGCCCGCTCCACAGCAACAGGCTATACAGCAACAGAAACCACTTCCACTTAAACAGGAAGCGGCTATTAAGGATAAAGATTTAAAACTCAGACAGCAGGCAGCCTTGGCACATAAAGAACCTGCCCTATCGAAACCGGAAAGACACAAAGAACATAATGTAACGGGACCGGAACGAAAGGCGCCAATCATACCGGAGACTGAACGTAAAACGCCAAGCATATCGGAGACTGAACGCAAAGCAGACACACTTAAGCCCGAAAATAACACAGCTCATCCGCAGCAGAAAAAAGAAGAACATATATCCGGTCTTGATATAAAAAACATCTTCGAGAATCTGTAAAAAATACTAAAAAGCAAAGAGGTTTTCGCATCGACGGAAAATAACCGTTAATGCGAAGCCTCTTTTAATATGTTCATGTTCCGAAGTTACAGATAAAACAGATGGATTCAAAATGATCATCTCTAAAGCCATTCATTTTAAAAACTTCACCTCTATACGTCACTTACTGCAGCTGCATTCCAAAATAATCAGCGTTCAAGGCTTCGTCCTTTGTAATTTTACCCCCTACGCATCTATTCTCGCAGGTGGATTCCAAAAGAATCGGCTGTCAGGCCTTCTTTCTTTGGAATTCATCCCCCTATACGCCTATTTCCGCTGGTAGATTCCAAAAAAACTGGGGTCTGCTACTGCGATCTTTGGAATATGTGCGATAAAATCCCTGTTGAAAGCCGTTTATTCCAAAGATCAGTGCCATCTGAACTGATTTCTTTGGAATCTACCCCTCAGGCTAGTCCATAAGAGCCTAGATTCCAAAGCAGTGCGCCTTTTCCAAAGGAAACTTTGGAATCTTAGAAAAGCATTCGAAAACTTCTTGCTTACACCAGATATGACAAAGAGACTGCCCTACTAAGAAACGCTTGTATGCCGTTGCATTGGGAAGAAATAAGGTTTGCAAATTTCTTAATGCGACAGCCCATGTTCCTTAGTAAGACAGTCTCTTTATTGATATACACTATATTAATATATGCTCTATTTTATTTCTTTAGGTATGAAACCGTCGTCGTCTTTGACGTCTTCATTTTCTGCGTTTCCGGAGCCTTCAAATACATTGGCAACGTCTACCACTCTGGAGTTCTTGAACTCCGGTGTCGGGCTATCGACATAAATCGATTCGCTTACAGGCGCGGCTTCCGGTTTTTCTTTCACCTGAGTCGTCGCAGCTTCAAAAGTTTCCGGTGTTACAGGTGCTTCCTGCACTTTAGGCATTTCCGGTGCTACAGGAGCTTCACTTCCCGGCATCTCCGGCGCTGATTGTGCTGTTGCAGACATATCTGCAGTCGTATATATTTCATCTGTATGTACTTCGTCACGTACCTCCGGCTGGACAGGCGCAGTTTCCGGTGTCCTTACTGCTTCCATATCCGACATTACCGGAATGGCTTCCGGATCTATAGGTGCAGGCTCTGTGGATTTGATAAGATGCCCTGCAAGGATCTCATAGAAACCTGCTGTCGTAGAATATATGTACACGGTCAGCGGAACCATGAACAGTGATGCGATGATAGTCACAAGGGCCGAGACAAATGCCGGCGGAGCCAAAAACTCAACGACAGCTTCCACTATACTGATAGGAACTACCGTAAGCAGTATCCAGCCGATAAATGAAAGATTCATACAGAAGTATTTTCCCTTGTTTCCGTTCATCATCCTCTTGCTTTCATTCATACATTCCCTGATGCCTTTGTTTGGATCATCGGCAAGGATGAAGAAGGCCTGACTGTATCTTATAGCAGCTATGACTCCAGGTACTATGAACAGCATAGTCCACAGCATTATGAACAATCCCTGGAACAAAGCCAATCCCAAAGCCTTGCCAAATCGCTCGAACCCCAGGAATATATCGCTCACTCCAACGTACTGCCTTCTGAACAACGCCAGGAAAAACAGCGTGATACCCAGTGTAAATGCTCCTGTTACAAGAATCGTATATACACCGCTCAGAAATGAGTACGAAGGCATGCTGTCGTACATATATCCATAATCGTAATACATGCCGTTATATGTACTGCTGCTTCTAAAGTACAAATCTCCCATGTTCACGCCGAACAGTTCGTTCAAAATTGCGGGAGGGATCTGTATACACAACTCATAGACAATAACGGCTATTATAGCCAGCTTCCACTTTCCCGCAAGGGCGTTTCTTCCCAATGCACGTAGATTGCTGCTGGGTTCCGTTATTATTATATTTTGTCCCATCATATTCTGTTGCATTTCTTAACCTCTCTTTTAAAATAATATAACAATCGTTTTTAGGATACCATATATTTCAGAAAATATCAACTTTAGCGTATGCCGGGGCATAACAAAAGGCATGTGATGCCATATTCAGCTTCACATGCCTTAAATCGTTCAACTGATACCGATATTAGTACAGGTTAGCAAAGATCTCTGCGATCTCTTCTTCTGTGAGAGGAACATAGTTGTTTCCTAACAGTCTCTGCTGATTGTCGATAGTCGATTTAGCGAACGGAGCGATCTGATCTTCTGTCATGCCGTATTCCCTCAGTGGCTTCTTCTCGATGATCTTGCCGAGGAATTCGTCAAGTGCAGGATATACATCTGCTGTATCACAGCCCAGAACGTCTGCAAACATCTTGTTTGCCAGCTCGATCTTGCCCTTAGGCTGCTTTCTCATGTACATCTTGAATACTTCTGTGAAGCAGATGAAGTTAGCTTCGCCGTGAGGAATGTGGAAAGCTCCGCCGTGTGCATATGAAAGTGCGTGAACTGCTGCGCAGCCTGCGTTTCCGAATGCTATGCCGGCATAATTTGCAGCCAGACAGAAGTCCTTAAGAAGGTCTTTTCTGTTCTCTGCAGTGTTTCCGCCTCTTTCTACGATCTTCTTATATCCGTTCATGATCATTTCGATAGCCTTTACCGAATACATTTCTGTGAAAGGTGAAGCCTTAGGTGACAGGAATGATTCTACAGCGTGGATCAGTGCGTCTACTGAAGAAGTAGCGAATACTTTGTCAGGCAGTCCCTGAAGTGATTCAGGAATGAGAACTGCTGTGTCTGCATATGTCTGTTCGTCAGCGATTCCCTTCTTCAGGTTCAGTGAAGGGATAGAAGCTACCGCTACGTTTGTTACTTCGGAACCTGTTCCGCAAGTAGTAGGTACAACGATCAGCTCTTTTATTCTCTTAGGAGCTACTTTGCCTGTGTAAAGGTCAGCTACCTTATCAGGAATGTCACATGCCAGTACCTTACAGCAGTCTACGATAGTACCGCCGCCGAATGCGATGATCCTGTCATATTCATACTTGTCCATTTCAGCCTTCATAGCGTCCATCATTTCGTCTGTAGGTTCGCCTGCACCGTACTTTTCCTGATAAATTACAGGCATATCGATGCCGAGGGGCTTTACATACGGATCGTACATCCACTGGTTAGTTACCAGGATGTCTCCCTTTCCCAACTTGAATTCATCATTGAATTCTTTAAAAGTATCAAAATAGTGAATTGCCGGAACTACTCTTAATGCTTGCATTATACATACCTCTTTCCATAATTAATCAAACAATACAACTTATTATCTGTGATATATGGAACATCATCGGGCGATATCCCATATATCTTCAAATCTTTATTATCACAGTCTAAAACTAGAATTCAGCGTTGAATCTCTCCTTGAACTGTGCCTTTAATTCTTCTCTGAAATCAGGGTGTGCGATATTTATGAGCTGTCTTGCTCTGTCCTTCAGATTTGTTCCCTTCAGAGTTGCGATACCGTATTCGGTAACTACATAGTCTGCGTCACATCTTGAAGTCGTTACTGCAGCACCGTGGTCGATGAACGGAACGATCTTGGAGATCATGGATCCGTCTTTCTTAACAGTTACGGAAGGCATAGCGATGATGGCTCTTGCATTTCCGTCCTTTGCCATGGATGCACCGCGGATAAAGTCAACCTGACCGCCTACGCCTGAGATCTGCTTAGTTCCGATACACTCGGATACGATCTGTCCCATGAAGTCGATCTGTACGCATGCGTTGATGCAAACGAGATTCTTTAAGTTGCATACTGTCATAGGGTGGTTTACATAGTCGACCTCTCTCAGTTCAACCATAGGGTTCTTGTCACACCAGTCGTACAGCTTCTTTGTTCCCATAAGGAATGTTACGACCATCTTTCCTTCGTCGATACCCTTCTGTGAGCAGTCGATAGCACCTTTTTCAAACAGGTCTACGACACCGTCAGCGATCATTTCCGAATGGATACCCAGATGCTTCTTGTCTCCCAGCTGAGCCAGTACAGCATCAGGGATAGCTCCGATACCAAGCTGCAGAGTGTCTCCGTCGTTTATCAGTGAAGCACAGTTCTTACCGATAGCTTCTTCAACAGGTCCTATCTTAGCAGGCTTGCTCTCAGGAAGAGGACGATTGTACTCAACGAAAGCAGCGATATCATCTACATGGATGTATGTATTACCGAATACTGTCGGAACCTGATCATTCACCTCTGCCAGGACTACTCTTGCAGCCTTTGCAGCTTCCATAGTATAGTCGGAGGATACGCCGACATTGCAGTAGCCGTGTTCATCCGGCGGAGTTACCGTAACCATCAGAACGTCTACGTGCAGTATATCTCTTCTGATGAGACTAGGTATTTCGTGGAAGAATACAGGGATGAAATCTCCGTGTCCTTCGGAAATGGAATTTCTTACGGATGGAGATGTGAACCATCCTTCATATCTGAATGTATCGCTGTTTTCCTTCTTTGCGTATTCGCCCTTGCCCACCGTTACCATGTGGGATACCGTGATATCCTTGTACAGGTGCTTGTTGGCAACCCTGGCGTCAACGAGAGCTACAGGTTCCGCAACG
>JAETSS010000392.1 GCA_021769545.1 Eubacterium sp. | reverse complement strand
TTGCTGTAATATATGTCCGAGCCCTCGCGTTCTCCTATATTGGTCAGTATCTTGTACACGAGATAGGCGACGCTTATATTGTCCGTCGCTTCCGCCGCATTCTGTATTATCATGGCGATGGAATGCCTTTTTTCATCGCCTTTTGCCCTGCCTGAGATATATTCGGCTGCCCTCAGGGCCCCCAGCTTTATCTCGATGGGATCTCTTGCCGATACACTTTCCGCGAACCGCAGCACCGACATCATCTCATCCTCCGTCAGCAGCTCCTCAGGGACCGTTATCAGCGAATCAAGCAGTACGAAAACGGCGCTGTCGCGTATCTCTCCCATCCTGAACAGGTCGAAATACTTCTTCATGAAAAGCCCACGGCTGCTGTCGTCCGCCGTTTCCAGGAGGCCTTGCAGCACCACCTTCAGCGTGTATCCTATCCAGCTCCTGTGCTGGTCCGTGACTTTGTAATCGGGGAATACTATCTTCTCAAGATACGTCTCCCACAGCTCCACTGCCTCTGATTTATCTGCTTTATCTGCGCCGTTGTCATGAGCGCATTCCGGCAGCTCCTTTCTGTAGATATCGTCGTATTTGGCGATGATGACTCCCATGAGCCGTCCCGCCTGCCTTCTGATATCGCCCTCACGATGGGACAGCAATTCGTATAGGAAGTTTACGGTAAGCTGCTTTTCCTGCTTCGTCATATACGTGAAATATTCGGATAATATGTTGAGATACGTGCGCTGGCGCTTCCACTGCTTCTCGCTTCTGGCGGCTTCTATGAGGCTGCCGAAGGCTGATTCGTTGTTGAATATGCTCATTATCCGTATATTGTGTTCTATGGCCGTGTATTTTATATGCTCAACCACGTCGTTTCCCATCAGCAGAGCCGTATCGACTTTTTCCATGCCGACAGCCTCCGAAGGCTCCTTCCATACGTCCGTTTCCACGCCGAGATCTATAAGATAATTCTCAAAATCCTTAAGCTTGGCATATACCCGTTCATATCTGTGCTTCTTGGCTGTATCCACATTGTCAAGCTTTCCCAGTATCACATCAAAGGCTTCCGTCAGCGTATAGAAATGCATGGTCTCTTTTCCGTCTTCCCTGCTGCTTTTCACCCTGAAATCCGCATATATCAAAAGCAATGACTCCACCGAAAGAT
>JAETSS010000023.1 GCA_021769545.1 Eubacterium sp. | reverse complement strand
CGACGCCATGCGGCAGCCTGTGGAGGAAGGGCAGATAAGGATAAACCGAAGTGCCGGAGAAGTGGTGTTCCCATCGAGGGTCATGGTAGTGGCTGCGGCAAATCCATGCAAGTGCGGCAATCTCTGGGATGAAAATAAAATATGCACATGTACTCCCAGACAGATAGACAGCCATATGCGAAAGCTATCCGGCCCTTTTTCAGACAGGATAGATATGCATGTGAAAATGCGTCCCGTTTCCGGAGATGAGCTGAAACAGCTGAAAGATCCGGCAGCGGCAGTCACCTCGGCGGAAATGAGAAAAACGGTGGAGGCAGCTGCTCAGATACAGCGTGAACGATACAGTGGCATGAGATATGAAAACAACGGAAGTCTGGATGAGCAGGGAATCACGCTTTTCTGTATGCCGGATGAGGACGGAAGAAAGCTGATGGACGAGGCCTATAGGAAAATGGGACTTACCATGAGGTCATACGGCAGGGTCCTCAAGGTGGCCAGGACCATCGCGGATATTTCCGGTGAAGAACGGATACAGGCAGAGCATATCGCGGAGGCTCTGATATATCGTACAGCCGATATCATCAGCAGTGAAATGTAAAAAATGAAATGTAAAAAATGAAGTATAGAAGGGGAGAGGACAGATGATGAATGAAGGGATAAGAAGGATAACGCCGGGCATGCCGCAGTATCCGGCTATATTAAAGGAAATAAAGGATCCTCCCGGGGAATTGTATTGTCTTGGGGATATTGCAATCTTAAACAGCAGGTGTCTTGCCGTCGTAGGGTCCAGAAAGACGACGTCATACGGAAGGAGTACGGCAGTGAAGCTTGCAAAGGCTGCAGCGGAGGCGGGGCTAACCGTCGTCAGCGGCATGGCAAGGGGAATAGACACCTGTGCTCATCGCGGAGCTCTCGATGCAGGCGGCAGTACGATAGCCGTCCTGGGCTGCGGAGTCGATGTGTGTTATCCTGCGGAGAACCGGGAGCTGAAGGAGCAGATCGAAAGGTGTGGTCTTGTGATATCCGAATATCCTCCGGGCATGGCTCCGCAAAGGTATCATTTTCCGCAGAGAAACAGGATAATAAGCGGACTTTCGGAGGTCACGGCAGTAGTGCAGGCGGGAAGCAGCAGCGGAGCGCTGATAACGGCAGAGCTGGCGGCGGAGCAGGGGCGTGAGGTGTGTGCAGTTCCCGGCAACATCGACAGCCAGTATAATTTGGGGAACAATAAGCTGATAAAAGACGGAGTTTTTCCGGTGACCAACGTACGGGATGTCCTGGAGCTGATGGGAGCAGATGCTGTGGGAAGAAATGAAGCGGAACGGATCCTCAGCGATGCGGAGCTGACGATATATTCCATGCTGGAGGAGCATGGCGAAATGACAGTGGATGAAATATGCAGAATACTGTCAAAGCCACCGTCATATGTGGCCGGTATTATCACGGTAATGGAAATGAAAGGGGTTGTTTTTTTCGAACTCGGTAAAATTTTTATTGCAAAAGGATAAAAATATACATATAATCAGATACTAGAAGCTAAATATGAGTAAAAAGGAGGAGTTTTCATGGCGGCAGCTAAAAAGATACTGGTAATCGTGGAATCACCATCGAAGGCTAAAACCATAGGAAAATTTTTAGGCGGACGATATAAAGTCATCGCTTCGGTAGGTCATGTGCGCGATTTACCTAAAAGCAAGCTTGGTATAGATATTGAAAACGACTTTGAACCTCAATACATATCGATAAGGGGTAAAGGGGATATCATTAAGGAATTGAAAAAAGAGGCCAAGAATGCGTCTAAAGTCTATCTGGCGACTGACCCGGACAGAGAAGGAGAAGCAATATCTTGGCATTTAGCATTTTTGTTGGGAATTGACAGTTCCGAGCCGTGCAGGATAGTTTTCAATGAGATAACCGAGAAGGCCATCAAGGAGGCTATCAAAAATCCGAGACCTATAGATCTGAGTCTTGTGGATGCGCAGCAGGCGAGAAGAGTCCTTGACCGACTGGTGGGCTATCAGATAAGCCCGCTGCTTTGGAGAAAGGTGAGAAGAGGACTTTCGGCAGGCAGAGTACAGTCTGCGGCCCTTAAGATAATCTGTGACAGAGAAAATGAGATAAAGGCCTTCAAGCCTCAGGAATTTTGGGCGATAACCGCCGAATTCGAAAAGGACAGGAATTTTATCGCAAAGCTGGTCGCATACAAGGGTGACAAGCTGCTTATAGAAAACAAGGAGCAAAACGACAGGATACTGGCGGAGCTTCACAGCGGCAGCTTTACAGTACAGAGCCTTGAGGAAAAAGACAGGTCGAGAAGGGCGGCACCTCCGTTCACCACAAGCAGCCTGCAGCAGGATGCTTCCAACAAACTGAACTTTTCCACGAAAAAGACCATGATGATCGCCCAGCAGCTTTACGAAGGTATCGAAGTGAAGGGAAGAGGGACCATAGGTCTGGTATCGTATATCAGAACGGATTCGGTGAGGATATCAGATGAAGCGAGAGCGGCAGCCAAGGAATATATAACTAACGTAATGGGGAAGGAATATTACGGAGGCAACATATACACTAACAAGAAGAAGGATGTTCAGGATGCCCATGAGGCTATACGTCCCAGCTATATAGAACTTGAGCCGGACTCAGTAAAGGAATCGCTTTCCAGAGATCAGTACAACCTGTATAAGCTGATATGGAACAGATTCGTTGCAAGCCAGATGGCTACAGCAAGATTCAAGGCAGTCAATGCCATTATACAGAACGGCGCCTACGATTTTAAGGCGACAGGCTCCAAGCTGCTGTTTGACGGATTTCTTAAGATATATTCGTCGGCAAAGGACAGCGAAGAGGACAAGTGGCTTCCTCATATGGAAAAGGGAGAGGTCCTGAAACCTGTGGATATAGACGGACAGCAGAGCTTTACACAGCCTCCGGCAAGGTTTACCGAGGCGAGTCTCGTCAAGGATCTGGAGGAAAAGGATATAGGCCGTCCCAGCACATATGCCCCTATCGTGGCGACTCTCATAGACAGGAAATATATATCCAGAGAAAAAAAGACGTTGATTCCTACGGAACTTGGGTTTATAGTAACTGATATGATGCAGCAGTATTTCAATGAGATCGTCGATGCCGGATTCACGGCCCAGATGGAAGAAAATCTCGATGATATAGAGACTAAGGGCGTGAAATGGAAGAGCGTCATAGGCGATTTCTACGGCGGCTTCAAGGACGAGCTTGAGATCGCCGACAAGGAGATACAGAAGGTCGAATTTGAAGTCGAGCTTACCGGCGAGGTATGTGAAAAATGCGGTAAGCCGATGGCTGTAAAGTACGGGCGTTTCGGAGCATTTGCCGCATGCACCGGTTATCCGGACTGCAAAAATACGAAGCCCTTCGTACAGTCCATAAATGTCAAATGTCCTAAATGCGGCAAGGATATAGTGGCGAGAAAGAGCAAAAAAGGCAGGGTGTTCTACGGCTGCAGCGGTTATCCCGATTGCACGCAGGTATACTGGAACAAGCCTGTAGACAGGAAATGCCCTAAATGCGGAGAGCTCCTTACGGAAAAGAAGGGCAAGGAGACTAAATACGTTTGCTCGAACAGCGAATGCGATTACAAGGAATAGATTTTGTGATTCTGTTGTGGGAAATAAAAAGGAGGTAAAAATGGTACAATTTCATGCAACAACGATTGTAGCAGTTAGAAGAGGTCCTGATGATATCTGTATAGGCGGAGACGGTCAGGTTACCATGGGAGAGACCGCCATAATGAAAAACGGCGCCAAGAAAGTAAAGAAGATATATAAGAACACTGTCATCACGGGCTTTGCAGGTTCTGTGGCAGATGCGTTTTCGCTTACCGAAAAATTTGAAAGCAAGCTTGATGAGCATAGCGGCAATCTCAAGAGGGCGGCCGTTGCTCTGGCTCAGCTCTGGCGTTCAGATAAGGCAGCGAGAAATCTCGAAGCGCTGATGATCGTCGCAGATAAGGACGATATGCTGGTCATTTCGGGAACAGGAGAAGTGATAGAGCCGGATCAGCCTTTCGTGGCTATAGGTTCCGGCGGCAACTATGCATATTCGGCTGCCAATGCGCTCTACAACAATACAGAGCTGGGTGCGGAAGATATAGTGAGAAAATCATTGGAGATAGCAGCGTCTATCTGCGTATACACCAATGATAATATTTCCGTAGAGAAATTATAGGAGGTAAGGATGGCCAATAAACTTTATCAGATGACGCCTAAAGAGATCGTCAGAGAGTTGGATAAATATATCATAGGGCAGGACGAAGCGAAGAAATCGGTGGCTATCGCCCTGAGAAACAGGTACAGACGCAGTCTCCTTTCGGAAGAGATGCGCGAGGAGATAACGCCGAAGAACATTTTGATGATGGGACCTACGGGATGCGGTAAGACCGAGATAGCAAGACGTCTTGCCAAGCTCATGGACGCACCTTTCGTAAAGGTGGAGGCCACTAAATTCACAGAAGTGGGTTATGTGGGCAGAGATGTGGATTCCATGGTAAGAGATCTTGTGGAGGCTTCCATCAGGATAACCAAGCAGGCAATGCTGGAGGAAAAATATTCGGTAGCCGACGAGATCGTGGAAGAGAAGATCATAGAAGCTATAATACCCGGAAAGAAAAAGAATGTCTCAAGCAATAAGAACAGGGGACCTTTCGACTTCATCCTGGGCAACAGCGGATATCTCAGCCAGAAGGAACAGTACGAGCAGCAGAAGCAGGCAGAGGAAGAGGAAAAGACCGAGCCGGATATGCTGGCAAGAGAACAGGTAAGGCAGCAGCTTCGTGAAGGTCTGCTTGAAGAGCAGTATATAGAGATACAGGTGACGGACGCTCCGAAGACCAATATGCTGGATATGGGCAACGAGGGCATGAGCATAGCCATCGGCAACATATTCGGCGACATGGCACCGAAGAAGATGAAAAACAAGAAGGTAAAGGTCAAGGATGCAAGAAAGATCCTGAGAGAAGAAGAGGCACAGAACCTCATAGACATGGATCAGGTCACCGATGATGCATTGCAGAATGCGGAGCAGAATGGTATCATATTCATAGACGAGATAGATAAGATCGCCTCGGGATCGGGTTACAGAAGCGGCGCGGACGTTTCGCGTGAAGGCGTTCAGCGTGATATACTTCCTATCGTGGAAGGCAGCGTTATAAATACGAAGCACGGGCCTGTAAAGACCGACCATATACTGTTTATAGGGGCGGGTGCTTTCCATACGGCGAAGCCTACCGACCTGATACCTGAGCTGCAGGGACGTTTTCCTATAAGAGTAGAGCTTGAAAATCTGGACAAGGATACGTTCGTGAAGATACTTACAGTCCCGGAAAATGCTCTTCTCAAACAGCATAAGGCACTGCTTGAGACAGAGGGCATAGAGATAGAGTTTACGGAGGAAGCTATCGATGAGATAGCAACGATGTCATTTTTGATGAACGAGCAGACGGAAAATATCGGAGCCAGAAGACTCCACACCATATTGGAGAAGCTTCTGGAGGATATATCGTTCAATATTCCGGAGATGGATGACGAGAAAATCACCATAGATCGTGATTATGTGAAGGAAAAATTCGCAGAAAAGATCCATCCTGAGGATATAGATAAATATATTTTATAGTATCAAGACATGTGGATTCCCCGTGATATCTGTTGAGACGGTATCATGGGGAATTTTGTTTTGCAAAGGAGTGGATAATGTCCGGCATAGTATAGTAGATATATTCTATATGAGCAAAATAATTACGGAAAAAAATACAACATTCTTCAGGGAATAGCAACTTTGTGTTAATTGTGTGAAAGTATGAAACTTTTTTGAAAAATCAAAATAATGGTTGATTTATTTGCAAAAAAAATATATAATGCACATGAGTTATGTAAAATTTCCCAATATAATAAGTTTTATTTTATGAGGTAGTAATATGAGTGATATTTTGACAAAAGTAAGGAAACTGAACTGGATGCTCCAGGAAAGCCCTACAGGAGCATTTTCTTTCAACGAGATGTGCGGCATTTTAAGCGAGCTTATGGATGCCAATGTGTACATTACAAATGTAAGGGGCAAAGTTATAGGAGTGAACTATAAGATCAAATCCGACAGCACGGCTATCGCAGATCCCGAAACGGGAGTTGAAGTCCTGCCTGAGGAGTACAACGAAGAGCTGATGAAGGTCAGGGAGACCACCGCCAACATGTCCGGTGAAGACGCTCTCAGGATCTTCAAGTACGATTACGAGACGGCGGACAAGCTCCATACCATAATCCCTATACTGGGCGGCGGCAAGAGATGGGGAACGCTGATACTTACCAGATATTCCCCTGAGTTTATGGACGAGGATCTTGTTCTCGGAGAATACGGCGCTACTATAGTAGGCATGGAGATCCAGAGACGAAAATCTCTTGAAGAGGAAGAGGAGGAAAGGCAGATAGCTATGGTACAGATGGCTATAGGCACACTTTCCTATTCCGAGATCGAAGCTGTCCAGCAGATATTCGCAGAGCTGGACGGAAGTGAAGGTATACTTGTGGCAAGCAAGATAGCGGACAGATCGGGAATAACCAGATCTGTTATCGTCAACGCCCTCAGGAAGCTGGAAAGCGCCGGCGTCGTAGAGTCGCGTTCGCTCGGCATGAAGGGAACGAGGATCAAGATAATCAACTCCAAGTTCAAGGACGAGCTTAATAAAATGGTGATCTAAACACGATCTGTACATGATCTGTGGCAAAATGCTCCGGCCCTGCATATTATGCAGAGGTCGGAGTTTTTTTGTGGAGAGAATGTTATGGGAAAACGTGGAAAGAGACGATGCCGTCTTCGAAGAGCATTGCTGGCGCTGATGATCGTCGCCCTGCTTATATGTGCAGGGGTGTTTTTGTGGTTCAGGACAGTGATAGATCCCAACCTTGAGGCGGTTTCCAGGCTGAGAGCCGAGGTGTTGGTATCCAGGACCGTAAACAGAGCGCTTACGGAGCAGTTTCAGAAGGAAAAAAGGCCGGATGACCTTTTCATCGTAACGAGGGATAAAAACGGCAAAATCGAGCTGGTACAGGCCAATTCCATCGAAATAAACATACTTATGACACAGCTTGCGGTAAACCTGCAGGAAGCCTTCAAAAACATGGAAAAGGAGCCGCTGGATGTGCCGATAGGCTCCCTGATGGGAAGTAAGCTGTTTTCCCAGACGGGTCCCTCCATGGAGCTTTACATAGTGCCGGTAAGCGTTTTATCGACGGACTTCAAAACGGAGTTCGAATCCCAGGGGATAAATCAGACGAAATACAAGATATACATAATATTGAAATGCCGTGTAAAGGTGCTGGCGCCCTTCTCTTCGAAGACCTTCGATACAAGCAGCACGATACTCATCGCCGAGACAGTGATACTGGGAGAAGTCCCTGACAGCTTCGTACAGGTGCCGGAGGAAGATATTTTAGATGTAACATAACGTGAAAAGTGTGGTAATATAATAGCATGGTTAGATTTAATGATAAAAATGAGATAATTACGGAAGAATACAGAGCGATCCTCGTAGGTCTGCAGCTGAAAGAAGATATTTCGTATTCCATGGATGAGCTGGAAGGTCTGGCTGAGGCAGATAATGTCCGGGTGGCAGGACGCATGATCCAGTCACTGGAAAAGCCCAATACCGCCACATTGATAGGCAAGGGAAAGGTACAGGAGCTTTCCGAGATGTGCCGTAATATGGAGGCGGACACGGTGATCTTCGATCAGGAGCTTTCGGGCGTACAGCTCAGGAATCTGGAAGAAGCGACGGGCGCAAGAGTCATAGACAGGACTATTTTGATCCTGGATATTTTTGCGGACAGAGCTACCTCCAGAGAAGGAAAGCTGCAGGTGGAGCTTGCGCAGCTTCAGTACAGGATGCCGCGGCTTACGGGCTTTGGAAAATCGCTTTCGCGTCTGGGAGGCGGCATAGGAACGAGAGGCCCCGGAGAAAAGAAGCTGGAGACCGACAGGCGGCATATAATGAGCCGTATAGACGATATAAAGGCGGAGCTTAAAAAAGCCGGAAAGACCAGAACGCTGCAGCGTTCCGGAAGGGAAAGATCGGGGATACCCGTCGTTGCCCTCATGGGATATACCAACTCGGGCAAATCGGCCATCATGAACAGGTTGCTGGCCATGACCGACAGGGAAGAAAAAAGCGTCAGCTCCAGGGATATGCTCTTTGCCACACTGGACACACAGCACAGGAAAATATCGCTGGAACAGGGCAAGGAGTTTATTTTGATAGATACGGTGGGATTTGTAAGCAAGCTGCCTCATAGCCTCGTAGAAGCCTTCAAATCGACACTTGAAGAGGTGAGGTATGCCGACCTGCTGATACACGTCGTCGACAGCTCGTATGAAAACAGGGATTTTCAGATCGATGTCACCACCAATGTAATAGAGCAGATAGGAGCGGGCGGCAAGGAAAAGATCATGGCGTACAACAAGATGGATATCGCATCTGAAACACCACTGGATATAAGCGGCGGAGAAGCCGTATATATTTCCGCCAGGACGGGGAAAAACATGGACGAGCTGCTTTCCAGAATAGAGGAAAAGCTGTTTGGCGGGCGGATCAGTGCGGAGCTTCTGATCCCTTACGATAAGGGCGCCATCACGTCATATCTCTGTGAGAGGGCGCAGATCGAGTCCATGGAGTACGAGCCGGAGGGAACTTTCCTGCGCGGGAGATTCGATGCGGGAGATTATGAGAAGTATAAGAGCTTTGAGTCGAAGTAAAGCAGAGGGAGAGCATGGAACTTTACAAAACGGTGAAAAAAGAAGCGGAAGCTGAGCAGATAATAGAAAAATCAAGATTCATAACCCATATAAAGCCTGTAGAGACGAGGCAGGAGGCTGATGAGTTCATAGCGTCGATAAGAAAAAAGTACAAGGATGCCACCCATAATGTGCCGGCTATGGTGCTGGGCAATAAGTTCCAGATCCAGTGGGCCAGCGATGACGGTGAACCACAGGGAACGTCCGGCGCGCCGATAGTCCAGATGCTGGTAAAGGAAGGGATAACCAATGTTGTGCTGGTTGTGACCAGATATTTCGGCGGCATCAAACTGGGAACGGGCGGACTGGTGCGGGCGTATACCGGCAGCGCCAAGCTGGGCCTTGAAGCGGCACAGATCAGCAGCGTGCGTGAGATATTTTCGGCGGACGTCAGGATAGAATACACCTTTCTCGCAAAACTTCAGAATATGGCGAAGGACATGCTTGAAGAGGGCAGCGACGAGCTTGGATTCATGATAAAAGATGTGCAGTACAGCGATAAGGTGGTGCTCACCGTATGGACGCTGCCGGAGAGAAAAGACGAGCTTCTGTCGATGCTGTCAAACATAACATCCGGTACGGCGGAGATACTGAAAGAAGAAGCGATAACGGAAAAGGCATGAGATTTGCAAGGGTGTTAGATCAAAAAATCAAATAAAAAAACGATAAAAAAATGCAGAAAAAATGTTGACATATCGTTAAATATACTGTATAGTATGTAACTGTCGTCAGACAAAAAAGTTTTGGTGTCAGGGGCGCTTAGCTCAGCTGGGAGAGCACCTGCCTTACAAGCAGGGGGTCATAGGTTCGAGCCCTATAGCGCCCACCAAAATATCTGATCCGAAGAGCGGAGAAAGTGAAAACGCGGTCCGGTAGTTCAGTTGGTTAGAATGCCAGCCTGTCACGCTGGAGGTCGACGGTTCGAGCCCGTTCCGGATCGCCAATTTTTAGAAATGTATGTCGATGCGCTGGCGTGGCTCAACGGTAGAGCAGCTGATTTGTAATCAGCAGGTTGGGGGTTCGATTCCCTCCGCCAGCTCCAAAAAAGGAAGGAAGCGAACCCGAAAGGGCTCGAGCGCAGAGAGAAAGTCCGGTGGACTTTCGAACAGCGAGATGTCCGAGTCGCAGCGGAGCAGTGACGAAGGACGGCAGGCGCGAAGCGGCTGTGTAATTCCCTCCGCCAGCTCCAAAAAGTTTCTTTCAAAGAAGCTGAAAAAAGTACTAGACATTTACTAAAAATGTGATATAATAGCAAAGCAGACTTTATCGAGGGATTCCCGAGTGGCCAAAGGGGGCGGACTGTAAATCCGTTAGCTGAGCTTTCGGTGGTTCGAATCCACCTCCCTCGACCAATATATATGCGGAAGTGGCTCAGGGGTAGAGCATCGCCTTGCCAAGGCGAGGGTCGCGAGTTCGAATCTCGTCTTCCGCTCCAATTTTTTTTTATGATAAAGAATTTGTATTATATGCGCG
>JAETSS010000022.1 GCA_021769545.1 Eubacterium sp. | reverse complement strand
GGAGCAGCAGACGAGAGATACGCCCATAGAAGCGGAGCGCGGAGTTATATACGACACTAACGGCAATGAACTGGCGGTCAGCGTGACATGCTATACCATATGGGTGCGTCCTACGGATATCAAGGCTTCCGGAGAAAACCAGAAGGAAAAGACGGAAAACGTGGAGAAGGTGGCAAAGACGCTTTCGGAAACGCTGGGCATGGATTACGACGAGGTGAAGGAGTCCGTGACAAAGGAGCAGAGCATCGTCAAGATAAAGAAGGGTGTGGACAAGGAAACGGCCGACAAGATCAGGGATGCCGAGCTTCCGGGCATAGAGATCGCGGAGGACACCAAGAGGAGCTATCCGCTGGGTGCGTTCGCATCCCACGTTATAGGGACCGTTACCGATGACAACACCGGACTTTCGGGACTTGAGCTTCAATATAATACATACCTCAGCGGAGTTTCGGGAAGATGGATAAACTATACCGATACCGGAGGAAACAGACTTTCCTACGGAAAGGAACGGTACTATCAGGCAGAAGACGGCTACAGCATAGTTACCACGATAGATCAGGTTATACAGCATTATACCGAAAAGGCCATCGCACAGGTGCAGAAAAAGACAAGCGCCAAGAGGGCTATGGCAATAGTGATGAACCCGAAGAACGGAGAAATCCTCGCCATGGCGCAGACGCCTGAATTCGATCTGAACGATCCAAAGACGCCTCTTGATAAGGAAGAACAAAAAAAGCTGAAAAGCATGTCCGATGAAGAAAAGGTGGCATATTGGAACAAAATGTGGAGAAACTCATTAATATCGGACGTTTATGAGCCGGGCTCCACCTTCAAGCTGCTGACCACATCCATCGCACTGGAGGAGGGAATTACCGATCTGGATTCCACGTATACGTGCACAGGATCCATAGTCGTATCGGGTCAGAGGATACACTGCTGGAGAAGCTACAATCCTCATGGGACCCAGAATCTCAAGCAGGCGGTGGGAAACTCCTGTAACCCTGTATTCGTACAGCTTGCAACGGAGATAGGAATAGACAAATTCTACAATTATCTGGCAACCTTCGGTATCACGGGAACCACGGGAATAGATTTCCCGGGTGAAGGCACCGCGATACTTCAATCCAAGGAGGCGGCAGGTCCCGTAGGTATCGCCACCATCGGCTTCGGTCAGGGCGTCGCTGTTACGCCTATACAGCTTATCACAGCCGTCAGTGCTCTTGGAAACGACGGTAAGCTGATGCAGCCGAAACTTGTCAAGGAGCTCAAGGACTCCGACGGCAATACGGTGGAGAAATTCGACGAAAAGGTAGTAAGACAGGTGGTATCCAAGGAGACCGCCGATGAGATATGCGATATAATGCAGTACGTAGTAGATGAAGGCGGCGCGGGAACGGCAGCAGTGGAAGGCTATAAGGTAGGCGCCAAGACAGGTACTGCCAACAAGGTAAACGAGCAGGGCACGGGATACACCGAGAATACGGATTCATCATGTATAGCAATGGCTCCGATGGACGATCCGCAGGTGGCGGTGCTGGTGATAGTAGACAGCCCTAAGGGCGTCAAGTTCGGAAGCGTCACTGCTGCTCCGGGAGTACAGCAGATATTGTCCGATACCCTGAGATATCTCAATATATCACCTGACGAAGAAAGCCAGGCCAAGGCCGATGAAGAAAAGACAGAGGTTCCCGATGTAGTAGGGGAAAATGTCAGCGAGGCTATAGGAATGCTTGGTGGCGCTTCGTTATCGTACGATACCGATAAGGAGGCCGCAGCCGAAAGCGACTTCATAGTGACGAAGCAGTACCCGGCAGCGGGAACGAAGGTAAAGAAGGGCAGCAAGATCTATTTATATAAATGAGTGAAATGATATGGAAAAAACATCTATAGAAAACATCGTCAAGGCGACAAAGGGCGTTTTGGTGAAGCGAGGCAGTGAAAACTATATAACGGGAGTGAAGCACGATTCGCGGGACTGCGAAGCGGGAGATCTCTTCGTGGCGGTGATCGGAGAAAATCAGGACGGCCATGGATACATACCGCAGGCATTGGAGCGGGGGTGCAGGACGGTACTGGTCTCCCATACAGACGGCGGATGGTACGATGATGTCATGGACATGGACGTAAACATAATAAAGACCGACGATACCGTGTACGCCATGGGTCAGCTTGCGGGGTATTATCTCGACAGTCTCGATGTCATCAAGGTGGCAGTCACGGGAAGCGTAGGCAAGACTACCACCAGGGATATGATATATTATGCCCTCAGCGAAAAATACAGGTGCGGCAAGAATCTGAAGAACTTCAACAACGACGTGGGCCTGCCGCTTTCCATATTCAGGTTTGACAGCAGTATGCAGGCGGTGGTCCTGGAGATGGGCATGGATCATTTCGGCGAGATAGACAGACTCGGTGAGATCGTAAAGCCAAATGTGGCAGTGATAACCAATATAGGAGTTTCACATATTGAGAACCTGGGCAGTAGAGAAGGCATCTTCAAGGCAAAGATGGAGATCGCCGGGCATATAACGGATCATAAAGCATTCAAAGGCGCGTTAGTCTTTCCATGGGACGAGGAATTCCTTACCAGAGAGCGCACCCGCGGAGATTACGACCAGATCATGATCGGTGAAAACGGCAGGAGCGACTATATAATCTCGGATATTGACGATTTTGGACTTGATGGTATACAATTCACATTAGAGCATATGGAACGCAGCCGTCGTATAGATATAAAGATAGCCGGACGTCACAATGCCGTAAATGCCTCCCTTGCCATAGCCGTAAGCAATATACTGGGACTTTCCGCGGATGAAGCACAGCGGGGCCTTTTGAAGACGGAGCTGACGGGAAGCAGGCTCAGGCATGTTTCGGGAAACGGCATCAGCATCATCGACGATACCTACAATGCCAGCCCGGATTCCATGAAAAGCGCCCTCAAGGTGCTGGAGCAGAGCAGCTGCAGCGGTAAGAAGACCGCCATACTGGGAGACATGTATGAGCTGGGGACTCAGAGCGGCAGGCAGCACCACGGAGTAGGGGTGTTTGCCAGAGGTCTTAAGATAGACAATGTGATAGCTGTGGGAGAAAATGCAAAGGACATCGCGGAAGGCGCAGGCGGAGGCGATATCAACGTCATGCATTTTGATGAAAAGGAAGAGCTGTACGCCAGACTTAAGGAGCTGGTGCATTCCGGAGATATAATCTTAGTCAAGGGTTCCAGAGGAATGAAGATGGAGCAGATAGTGGATAAACTTTTGGAAATTTAGGAGATACCATGAACTATACTAACATCGGAATAATAATCATAATAGCGTTCGCAGTATCGGTGGTCTTTACAAAGCTTGAGATACCTGTCCTGCGTGCCAAGGCCGGACAGAACATAAGAGAGGAAGGACCGCAGTCCCACATGTCCAAGGCAGGGACTCCCAGCATGGGAGGTATAGCGATAATAATAGGAGCAATGGCGGCTTCCCTGGGAGCGGGACTTGTGTGCGGAGGAAAACTGTCGGAGATGCTCATAATACTCTTCGTATTCGTGGGCTTCGGGGCCATAGGCTTCTTTGACGATTATCTCAAGGTCATAAAAAAGAACAATCTGGGGCTTAGGGCTTATCAGAAGTTCGGACTGCAGATAATAATATCGGTGGCCCTTGCAGTATTTCTTGCAAATTATTCGGAAGCAAGCACATGCGTTTATATACCTATCGCGGACATATATATAGACTTCGGTATGTGGTATATACCGTTCATAGTATTCGTAGTCCTGGCCATGACCAACGCCGTGAATCTGACGGATGGTCTGGACGGTCTCGCATCGGGTGTGACGGCCCTTGTAACACTGTTCTTCTCGGTGGCGGGAATGACATACGGATTCGCATCGGGCTCGTATTTCTGTGCTGCGGTATGCGGCGCATGTCTGGGCTTTCTGGTGTTCAACAAGAATCCGGCCAAGGTGTTCATGGGTGATACAGGCTCGCTGGCTCTGGGCGGAGGGCTGGCCGCAGCGGCCATCGTCATGAAGATGGAGCTGTTCCTGCCTATAGCGGGACTTATATACGTCATAGAAGCGCTGTCGGTGGTACTGCAGGTGGGATACTTCAAGCTCACCAAGGGAAAGAGGATATTCAAGATGGCTCCTATACATCATCATTTTGAACAATGCGGATTCAAGGAGGTAACCGTCGTCATAGCTTTTTGGATATTTACTGTTATATGTTGTGTAATAGCGTTGGGAATCATTTAGTATTTGTTAGAATAGGAGAAGGTGAAGCATTATGTCAGAGAAAAGTATAACGGATATGAAGGATAAAAAGGTTCTGATCGTAGGCATGGGCAACTCGGGAAAGGCTGCGGCACAGGCTATGGTAAAGCTGGGCGCAGCAGTATCGGTGCAGGACAGCAAGAGCGAGGACAGCATAGATCCTCAGCTGCTCACATTCCTGAGAGATAAGTCGGTAACGTGCTATCTGGGCTGTGAGCCGGAGGACATGAGCGCATTCGACATGCTGATACTAAGTCCGGGAGTATCTCCCGAACTTGATTTCATAAAGGAAGCACAGGATGCGGGAGCCGAAATAATAGGTGAAATAGAGATCGCCTACAGGATAGGAAACGGCAATTACGTTGCCATCACGGGAACCAACGGCAAGACTACGACTACCACGCTGGTGGGAGAGATATATAAGGCTGCCGGAAAGAAGACGTATGTCGTGGGAAATATAGGAGTAGCGGTGATCTCAAAAGCTCTGTCAGCAGAAGAGGACAGCTGGCTGATAACGGAAACCAGCAGCTTCCAGCTTGAGACGATCAAGGAATTCAGACCGGAGATATCGGCGATACTGAACCTGACGCCTGACCACATGGACAGACATAAGACCATGGAAAACTACGGCAGGGCCAAAGCCTCGGTATTCAGGAACCAGACTGAGGATCAGTACTGCATAATAAATTACGATGACAAGGAGTGTCTGAGACTGGCGGAAGACTGTGCTGCGCAGATAGTGCCTTTCAGCCGCAAAACGACATTGGACTTCGGTGTCTTCGTAGACGGCGATACTATAATAGTCAAGGATAAGGACGGGTCCATAACAGAGATCTGCAGACCTGTGGAGCTGCAGATACCGGGAGCTCACAACCTTGAGAACGCATTGGCGGCATGCGCCATAGCGTATTTCGGAGGCATAGACGCTGAGACCATAGCAAAGGTGCTCAGAAGCTTCCGCGGAGTAGAGCACAGGATAGAGCTCTGCAACGAGATCGACGACATAAAATTCGTGAACGATTCCAAGGGAACGAATCCCGACGCTGCTATCAAGGCTATAGAAGCGATGAAGGAAAATATAATACTTATAGCCGGCGGCTACGACAAGAACTCCTCCTTCGACGAGTTCGTCAAGGCCTTCGACGGAAGAGTCAAGACATTGCTGCTTATGGGCAAGACGGCTACTAAGATAAAGGAAGCTGCCGAAAATGTCGGCTTTACGAATTCTATAATATTAAAGGACATGGAAGCTTGTGTAAGAGAAGCTTACAGGATAGCCCAGCCGGGAGATGTGGTACTGCTTTCGCCTGCATGTGCAAGCTGGGATATGTACACGAGTTTCGAGCAGAGAGGAAAGCACTTCAAATCATGCGTGCAGGCTTTGGAAAGGTGACGACATAATTGGAAAGGGTAGAAAGTAAGGTAAAGAGAAACAACAAAAAAATGACGCTGAGATCCGGGGATTTCTGGCTGATGCTGTTTACGCTGATGCTGGTGATATTCGGTCTGATCATGGTTTTCAGCGCCAGCTATTATTACTCGATCAGCCGTGACGGCAACGCATACAGCTATCTGCTGAGACACGGCGTATGGGTAGTCATAGGAGCGGGCGCGATGATCTTCGGAGCCGTTTTCGATTACAGACGATATAAGAAGCTGGCTGTTCCGGCGCTGGTATTGAGCGTTATCCTGCTGATACTGGTGTTGACGCCGCTGGGTCAGACCACCAACGGAGCTACGAGATGGATAGCGATAGGACCTATCACGATAATGCCGGGCGAGATAGCCAAGCTGGCGGCGATACTTTTCGTGGCGTGGTTCCTGAGCGAAGATGTGAATCGTATAAAATCGATCCTCAGAGGCATACTGCCGCTGGTAGGGGTTGCCGGAGTATACGGAGCTCTGATAATAATGCAGCCTAATCTGTCTACGGCAATAACCGTATGCGGTATCATCGTAGCCATGATGCTGGTAGCGGGATTGAAGTGGCGGTACGTCATAACCGCAGGCGGTGCAGGAGTGGCAGGCATACTGTTCATACTGATATTCATGAAGGATACCTACTGGTACAGCAGACTTACAAGCTTCACGGATCCCTTTGCGGATTCTCTGGATTCAGGTTATCAGGCGGTACAGTCACTGCTGGCTCTCGGATCGGGAGGTCTGTTCGGAGTAGGTCTCGGGAAAAGCGTACAGAAGAATCTCTATCTGCCTGAACCTCAGAACGACTTTATCCTTGCCATAATAGGCGAGGAGATCGGCTTTGTGGGAGTGCTGCTGCTGATAGTGCTCTACTGTCTGTTCCTGTGGAGAGGGATGCATGTAGCCATAAATGCTCCCGATCAGTTCGGGATGCTGCTGGCCTCCGGCATAGTTCTCATGGTAGCCATACAGGTGATACTCAATATCGCCGTAGTCACATCATCGATGCCGCCGACCGGCATCAACCTTCCGTTCATAAGCTACGGAGGAAATGCGCTTTTGATATTCATGTTTGCTGCAGGAGTTCTGATAAATATATCTCGGCATGGGCCGAAAAATACGGGAGTGAATTAGATGAAAGTGATAATGACCTGCGGAGGTACCGGCGGACATATATATCCCGCAATAGCCATCGCAGATGAGATCAGAAGAAGGAAGCCGGATACGGAGATACTTTTCGTAGGTTCGGAGATCGGCCTTGAGCGTACTCTTGTGCCGAAAAACGGATATGACATAAAGCTGATAGAATCCGACGGCTTCAACAGAAAGCATCTTCTTAAGAACATAGGAGTAATAAAGACTCTGAGAAGAGGAAGCAGGAAATCTCACGATATACTTAAGGAATTCATGCCTGATGTCGTCATAGGCACAGGCGGGTATGCCAGCGCGCCGATAATGAAGGCTGCGCAGAAAAGACATATCCCTACTTACATCCACGAGCAGAATGCCATACCGGGCATGACCAACAAGCTTCTGGAAAGAAAGGCCGAAAAGCTTTTTCTGGGATTCGAGGAAGCCTCGAAGCATTTCAAGCATCCCGAAAAGCATGTATTTGCAGGAAATCCCGTAAGAAAAGAGTTTGCGGAAACGGGAAAAGAAGAGGCCCGGGCCGGACTGGATCTCAAGCCTTCGGATTTCGTGCTGCTGGCCTTCGGAGGAAGTCAGGGAGCGGGCCGTATAAACAAGGCCATGATGAAGGTGATAGAGACCTTTAACGGCGTAGCGGATTTCAAGATATGTCTCGCTACGGGAAGCTACTATTACGATGCGATAAACAGAGAGCTGGAGGACAAAGGGATAAAGACCGGCGATAATATAAGGATCATGGAGTACATCGACGACATGGCCAGGTATCTGGCGGCTGCCGATATGGTAATAAGCCGAAGCGGGGCTCTCAGCGTTGCCGAGATCACCATGTGCGGCAAGCCTGCCATATTCATACCGTCACCTATGGTAACGGGAAACCATCAGTTCTACAATGCCAAGGCCGTAGCCGATAAAGGCGGGGCGGTGATCGTCGAGGAAAAGGATCTTGACAACGATAAGCTGGCGGACACTGTGCTTAAGCTCAAGAACAACCCGGAGGTACTTAAGAAAATGGCCGAAAGCAGCGCGGAATGTGCACCGTGCGATGCGACGAGGATGATCTGCGACAATATATTGGGTGCCGAGATACGGTAACGTTACCGATGCCTCCGACATATTATGAAATATGGTTCGGAGGTGTTTTTTTGTATAATTATCATATAAAGGGCGGAAGACGGCTTTCCGGAGAAGTCGAGATATCGGGAGCCAAGAATGCTGTGCTGCCTATACTGGCGGCTTCTGTCATCACATCGGGAGAAAACGTATTTACCGGATGTCCGGAGATCTCGGATGTCGACAGCATGATAAAGATATTGAAAGCTCTCGGATGCAGGGTATCGCAGAGCGGACAGAGTCTCTGTGTGGATGCGTCCTTCCTTTCAAAATGCAGGATACCGGAAGCCTTCATGAAGGAAATGCGGTCCAGCGTGTTCCTTGCAGGCTCCCTTCTGGCGCGGTGCGGCGAGGCAGTCATAAGCAATCCGGGAGGCTGCAGGATCGGGGAAAGACCGATAGATCTTCATATCGACGGACTGAGCAGAATGGGTGCTCATGTAAGGCAGACGGAGGACAGGATCATCATAAAGAGCGGAAAGCTCAAAGGTGCGGATATCGCACTGGCATATCCCAGCGTCGGCGCTACTGAGAATCTGATGCTTGCGGCAACAGCGGCAGATGGCATCACCAGGATAAGGAACAGCGCAAGGGAGCCGGAGATCGTCGATCTGCAGGAATACATAAACGCGTGCGGCGGATGCGTGAAGGGCGCAGGCTCCGACGTGATAGAGATTACGGGCGGAAAAAAACTGCACGGCTGCTGCCACCGGGTGATACCGGACAGGATAGAGGCCGCTACATATTTACTAATGGCTCTGGCCACAGGCGGAGAGATACTTTTGAAGGGAGCAGACAGAAGGACCATGGGCGCGCTGATCTCCCTGCTGGAGCAGGGCGGATATTACATCGGAGAAGACGCCTGCGGCATCAGGGCGAAAGCTGCGGGAAGGGAAAAGTTGTGCTGCAATGTGAGCACTGCACCGTATCCGGGATTCCCCACGGATATGCAGCCTCAGCTTACTGTTTTCCTTACGAGATCGGGAAGGGGCTCCGTCATAGAGGAGAATATATTCGAAAACAGGTTCGGATACGCAAAACAGCTGAAAAAAATGGGGGCAGATATTGAAATATCCGAAAAAAAAGTTATAATAAAGGATAACAATATATTGTGTGGCACGGATGTCGAGGCCGAGGACCTCAGGGGAGGTGCAGCTCTTGTCATGGCAGGTCTTATGGCGGAGGGGGACACGGTCGTGAAAAACACTAAATATATTAAGAGGGGATATGGCAAACTGGAAGAGAAGATAAGACTGATAGGCGGAGATATCAGAGGATATGAGGAATAAAAACCGTACGGAAAAAATGACGAAAAAAAAGAAGCGGCGTAAGAAGAACTATTTGCTCAGGGCGATATTGGTTATTGCCGTATGTGTTGGATTGTATTTCGCATTACATATAGATTATTTCACCATTAACGGTATTGCGGTAGTCGGAAACAAGGAGATATCAGACGAAGAGATAATAGCGCTTTCGGAGGTACAGACGGGAGAAAACCTCTTCGATGTGCATCCGTGGTTCGTACAGCGAAAGATAAAGAAAAATCTCTATGTGGAGTCCGTAGATGTAGACAGGAAGCTTCCCAACAAGGTGGAGATACACGTTACGGAACGGGGCGGAAAAGCGCAGTTCATAATGGGTAAGAAGTATGTCGTGACGGATAACGAGGGCATGGTCCTGGAGATAGCCAAAGAGGAAAGAAAGGTCACGCTGGTGGAAAACGTTACGCTGGAGGAAGCCGAGCTGAAAGATGATGTGAAGGTAAAGGAGACCTCCGTATATGACAAGTCCATGAAGATGATACAGGTAATGGAGGACAACGACCTGTATTTCAAGAAGATAAAGATCAGCGGCAGCAACGTGGAAGCATATGTATACGACACACTGGTGTGCAAGGGCAGATATGATAACGTGATGACGGCGATAAAATCCGACGCACTGATAGCGGTGATATACGATCTGTATCAAAAGGGCAAGGAAAGCGGTGTTATCAATATCGGCAGTAATAATTATTGTTCCTTTACGGAGTAAAATTTGTGTGTTATAATAAACGCAACATGTAAAAATATAAATGAAGCGTTCATTGCAACATATCCAACCTTTGAAAAGATAAATGGAGGATATGTTATAATAAATGCTACATATAAAAATAGAGATGGAGCATTTATTGCAATATAGCTTACCGATTGAAAATAAGAATGGAAGCTATGTTATAATAAATGCATCATATAGAGCGATTATTAATTTATAATTAAAAAATATTTAGGAGGTACCTCTGGATGTTACAATTTGAGATGAATGACTCGACGCTGCAGGAGATAAAAGTAATAGGAGTCGGCGGCGGCGGATGTAACGCAGTTAACAGAATGATA
>JAETSS010000391.1 GCA_021769545.1 Eubacterium sp. | reverse complement strand
GATGCGGAGATCGCCAAGGCTGTTTACATAGGGATCGCGCATGATACGGGAATATTCAAATATTCGAATACGTCTCCCAAGACATTGCGGGTTGCAGCGGAGCTGATCGAATACGGATTTGATTTTCCTGCGGTCATCGATCAGACCTTTTATGAGAAGACGTACGCGCAGAACCAACTTTTGGGCAGGGCGCTTCTGGAGAGCATTGTCTTTATGAATGGAAACTGCATTGTCAGTGCGATAGACAAGAAAACGCTTGATTTTTACAATGCTGCACCGAAGGATCTGGAGGGGATCGTAAATCAGCTTCGTATCACAAAGGGAACCGAGTGCGCGATATTTATGTATGAAACAGGAAATCTGGAGTATAAGGTGAGCCTGCGTTCCTGCAGATATGTGGATGTGAGCAAGGTTGCCGCATTTTTTGGAGGCGGCGGTCATGTGAGAGCGGCTGGCTGTACGGTCAACGGAACCTTTCATGACGTGGTCAACAATATTTCAAAGCAGATCGAGCTGCAGATGAGGGCGCATGAGGAAGAAGATAAACTGGCGGTGAAACGTTGATAAACGGTATAATGAATATTTACAAGGAAGCCGGCTACACATCGCACGATGTGGTGGCGAAGCTTCGCGGTATTGTGAGACAGAAAAAGATAGGACACACGGGAACACTGGATCCTGACGCGGTCGGGGTCCTTCCGGTGTGTTTTGGCAGTGCGACAAAGCTTTGCGACATGATGACGGATAAGAGCAAAGAATATGAAGCGCTGATGCGGCTTGGGGTGACTACGGATACGCAGGATATGAGCGGCAGGATCCTGACAGAATGTGCTGTCAGTGTGGGCGAGCCAGAAGTGGAGAGAGCGGTCATGGAGTTTGTCGGCGGATACGAGCAGATACCGCCGATGTATTCCGCGCTGAAAGTCAATGGAAAGAAGCTGTATGAGCTTGCCCGGGAAGGGAAGGAAGTAGAGCGGCAGCCAAGACATGTCGATATCGCGTACATCAGGATCCTCGCCATAGATCTGCCCGAGGTAAGATTTGTGGTGGGCTGCTCTAAAGGCACTTATATCAGGACGCTGTGCGCGGATATCGGGGAAAAGCTTGGATGCGGAGCGGCGATGGCACAGTTGAAGCGCACGAGGGTTGGCAGCTTCTGCATCGAG
>JAETSS010000390.1 GCA_021769545.1 Eubacterium sp. | reverse complement strand
TCACGGATTTCGTTACGGTAGGATTTGCAGGGCTTGCGGATACCATTGATGCGCTGGGCGGCGTAATGATCGATGTGGACGAGGCAGAGATCAACCATTTAAACAGTTACCAGTTTACAATGGCCGAGGATCTGAAACGCCCGTATAAAGACGTGACGAGCACGGGCTACCAGCAGCTGACAGGGCTTCAGGCGACGGCATACTGCCGTATCCGTTATACGGCCGGAGACGATTTCAAGCGTACGGAGCGCCAGAGGGAAGTGCTTATGGCGATGGCGGATAAGGCGAAAACGGCATCTGCGTCAACTTTGAACCAGATCGCTAACGACGTGTTCAATGAAATATATACCTCATTGGATCTGACGGAGATCGTGGAGCTTCTCGGAAGCGTCAACGATTATAAGATCGTGGACCAGGCAGGGTTCCCTTATGAGGAGTATAGGACGACAGGAACGATCGGTTCCAAGGGAAGCTGCGTTATACCGGTGGATCTGAAGGAAAGCGTGGAGTGGCTGCATAAATTCCTCTTTGATGAGGATTACACGGCTTCTTCCGAAGTCCAGTCATATAGCGATAAGATCAAGAGCGATACGAGTCCTTATTTAAAATAACATGTATTCGGGAAAAGATAAGAGGAACCTTACGGGTTCCTTTTATTGACAATAAGCCGGCCCGCGAAGCGTGACAGTGTTTGTTGATATGGAGGTTGGTGTGAAGAAAGTAGATATTATTATACCGGGTTATAAACCGGGCCGGGGTTTTTTGACATTGATCGACAGGCTGGAACATCAGACGGCGGCCATCCATAAGATTATTATCATGAATACGGAGCGGGAATATTTTGACAGGCTGGTGGAAGGAACTTCCTTTTTTGAAAAATACAGCAATGTCTGTGTGCATCACTTGGCAAAGAAGGATTTTGACCACGGAGGCACGAGGAGGAAGGGAGTAGAACAGTCTGATGCGCCGGTATTTGTCATGATGACGATGGACGCTATGCCTGTGGATAAATATTTGGTGGAGAGGCTGACTGCCCCCCTGGAAAGGGAGGACGTGGCGGTTTCTTACGGAAGGCAGACAGCCGGAAAGGGCAGCGGGGAGATCGAACGTTTTACGAGGCGGTTCAATTATCCGGAAAAAGGATGCGAAAAGTCGGCAAAGGATATG
>JAETSS010000021.1 GCA_021769545.1 Eubacterium sp. | reverse complement strand
GGACCTGTCTTGCCTTCGGCTATCAGCTGCTTGGTGGCGACGTCGATCATGTCGGCGTTTTCGGCGTGTACCATGATGGTGATGCCCGCTTCCTTACCCTTCTGCAGGGCCCTCAGGATAGCGTCGTCGTCTGCATGGAAGAACTGGCCCTTGTATGCCATGAACAGCTTCATGGTAGGATAGCCTGCTTCTGCCAGCTTAGGGATCTCTTCGATGACTTCATCTCTCGGGTCTGTCATTACGCTGTGGAAAGCGTAGTCTACCATGGCGATGCCGTCTGCATCGGTTTTGCGGTAGTCCTCGATGGTCTCAACCAGTCCTTTGCCCTTTTCCTGATTAACGAATTCTATAAGGGTGGTGGTGCCGCCTACTGCAGCGGCGTTTGAAGTCTCGAAGCCTCTTGTCTTGCTGCCCTTATAGGTGAAGGAGAAATGAACGTGCTGATCGACGCCTCCAGGAAGGACGTATTTGCCCTCTGCATCGATGATATCATCTCCTGTTTTCGGCTCAAGCCCTTCTCCGATAGCGGCGATAGTCTCGCCCTTTACATAGATATCGGCTTTGCGTTCGCCTTCTGCGGTTACAACGATTCCATTCCTGATCAGTACAGCCATGATGGTACCTCCGTTTCGATTTTGGATACTACAGCTTAGGTGTTCTCTTTATTATATCTTCTCTTCCCGGTCCGTTGGAAACGTAAGTGATCGGGAAGCCTATGAGCTTTTCTATTTCGTTTACATAATTCTGTGCTTCTGCAGGGAGCTTATCGAATTCACGGATGCCCGTGATATCGCACTTCCAGCCCGGAAGCTTTTTGATGACAGGCTTTGCCTTTTCCAGCTTCGATGTGCAAGGGAATCTCGTGGTGATCTCGCCGTCGATCTCATAGCCCACACATACAGGGATCTCATCAAGATATCCCAGCGGGTCGAGGACGGTGAAGGCCACCTCTGTGGTGCCCTGAGTCATGCAGCCGTATTTCGTGGCAACTGCGTCGAACCAGCCTACTCTTCTCGGTCTTCCCGTGGTAGCGCCGTATTCGCCGCCGTCTCCGCCGCGCTTTCTCAGCTCTTCGGCTTCTTCCTCATCGAGGATCTCGCTGACGAATGCGCCGCCGCCTACAGCACTTGAGTAAGCCTTGACAACGGTGATGATCTCCTTGATCTCATAAGGCGGTACGCCTGCACCGATGGCGCCGTAACCTGCCAGAGTCGAGGATGATGTTACCATCGGGTAGATGCCGTGGTCAGGATCCTTGAGTGCTCCAAGCTGACCTTCCAGCAGGATCTCCTTGCCCTCCTTGAGCGCTTCGTCAAGGAACAGAGCAACGTCGCATACGTAAGGCTCTACCATTTCCTTGTATTCCATCAGCGTCTTCATGATATCGTCAGGGTCAAGCTCAGGCTTGTTGTAAAGGTGTTTCAGCAGGACATTCTTCTGCTTGATGACTCTTTCCACCTTTTCACGAAGGTCCGCCTCATCCATGAACAGCTCCTGAACCTGGAACCCGATCTTTGCATATTTATCCGAATAGAAAGGCGCGATGCCTGATTTTGTCGAACCGAAGGCCTTGCCTGCGAGACGTTCCTCCTCGTATTCATCGAAAAGGATGTGATACGGCATCAATATCTGCGCTCTGTCCGATACCAGGATCTTCGGCATCGGAACGCCCTCCTTGAGAAGGCCGTCTATCTCTTTGCACATATATGGGATGTTCAGCGCTACGCCGTTTCCTAAAATGCTGGTGGTGTGATCGTAAAATACGCCGGAAGGCAGCATGTGAAGAGCGAATTTACCGTAATTGTTTTTTATGGTATGCCCTGCGTTGCTTCCGCCCTGGAACCTGATTATGATATCAGCCTCCTGTGAAAGCGTATCTGTGATTTTACCTTTTCCTTCGTCGCCCCAGTTGGCGCCTACGATTGCTTTGATCATATAAATCTCCTTTATATTAAAACATTAAAGAATGCACATTTTACACGTTTTACACGTTGATATCGGCGTGCATGCCCAGAGCGTCCTTGTTTTCCTCGATGATAGGCTTAACTACCGTTTCGAGGAAATTCTCCGTCTGGCTCTCGGCACAGCCTGTAAAGTTTTCCGGCTTCATCAGCGTCAGAAGCTGTTCCTTGGTCATGTTGAAATCAGGGTCCGCCGCGATACGGTCCAGAAGATCGTTGTCCGCGCCTTCCTCCTTGACTCTCTTGCCTGCAGCCATGGAATGCTGTCTGATCTTTTCGTGGAGAACCTGTCTGTCTCCGCCAGCCTTGACAGCGTCCATCATGATGTTTTCAGTTGCCATGAACGGCAGCTCGCTCATGAGTCTTGCGGTGATGACCTTAGGATATACCACAAGTCCCGAGGTTATATTCATGTAAAGCTCAAGGATCCCGTCCGTTGCCAGGAAGCTTTCGGAAACGCTGAGTCTCTTGTTTGCCGAATCGTCCAGAGTCCTTTCGAACCACTGTGTCGAAGCGGTGATGGCAGGATTGAGAACGCCTGCTATTACGAAATTGGAAAGCGCTGCGATACGCTCCGAACGCATAGGGTTTCTCTTGTATGCCATGGCCGACGAACCGATCTGGTTCTTTTCGAAAGGCTCTTCGATCTCCTTGAGATGCTGCAGGAGCCTGATGTCGTTGCTGAATTTATGTGCGCTCTGCGCTATATTGGAAAGTACGTTGAGCACTCTCGTGTCTACTTTTCTTGAATATGTCTGGCCCGATACGGCATAGCAGCCGTCAAAGCCCATCTTTTCCGCAATGAGATTGTCCAGCTTTCTGACCTTGTTTATATCTCCGTCGAAAAGCTCAAGGAAGCTTGCCTGCGTTCCTGTAGTTCCCTTGGAACCCAGCAGTTTCATGCTGCCGAGAATGTGATCGAGATCCTCAAGATCCATGGTCAGATCCTGCAGCCACAGGGTCGCTCTCTTACCTACCGTTGTAGGCTGTGCAGGCTGGAAATGTGTGAATCCCAGTGTCGGGAGTGCTTTGTATTTTTCTGCGAAATCCGCCAGATTGGCGATGACGTTGATGAGTTTCTTACGGATGAGCTTAAGTCCTTCCGTCATGATGATGAGATCCGTGTTGTCGCCTACATAACATGAAGTGGCTCCCAGATGGATGATCCCCTTTGCGTTGGGACACTGCAGCCCGTATGCGTAAACGTGAGACATGACGTCGTGACGGACTTCCTTTTCACGTTCCTTTGCTACATCGTAATTTATATCCTCCGCAGCAGCCTTGAGCTCAGCGATCTGCTGGTCGGTAATAGGAAGACCAAGCTCCTGTTCCGTCTCGGCAAGTGCTATCCAGAGCTTTCTCCATGTCCTGAATTTCATTTCCGGTGAAAACAGATATTTCATTTCCTTGCTTGGGTATCTTTCAGATAATGAACTCGTATAGCTCTTCGTATTATCCATAATTTCGCTCCTTATAACTTATAAATAAAATGGTAAATTTTTGTTTTTGAACATACATTATTAATTATACCATAACAGGGGAACGAAATACAAGGCGTAGGCATGATAATTGCAAGCGGTTCGGGGTTTTTTGGTGGGGGCTGGTGGGTGAGGCTTTGGGTTGCACTTTAAATTTGTTTTAACTGCTCGCTTATATCACGTCCACTATACATAACGCGTATGATGTGTACAGTTTTTTCTTCCGGATAAGGAATGTATAATATAACATAGTTATCTACCGGAAGTAGACGCATACCGCGGCGGTACCATGGTTCATTTTCATAACGGCGGTATCTCTCCGGCAGTTCATCAAGGGAACGCATGGCATTCCATAAACGATTGACTTGCCTTTCGGCAGCATCAGGCGCACATAAATCAAGTGAGATGTAAAGAAAAATATTCCTTAAATCTCTGTCGGCCTTTTCAGATATTTCAACTTGAAATTTCATAGTTTAAAATCCCTGCGCATTTCGGCAATGGACTGTTCTATCGGTTTCATACGGCCTGCCGATGAATCCGCATATCCTTTCTCGAGTTCTGCATCTAATTCTTCTTTTGTGAGTGCGTCCATGCCGATCGGTTTTTCATAAGGCAGTCTGACTTCAAAAGGCAATCCCCTATTTAATACGATCTGTTTAAAAAACATATCGATTGCATTTGATGTCGGGATACCAAGTGCGGATAATATACTTTCCGCCTGTTCCTTTAAAACCGGATCGATCCGTGCATATACACTAGCTGATTTAGCCATAACGATAGCTCCTTTCATAGAAAGCGTGTTTTTGTTTCTATGTTTATTATAATGCAGTGTATTGCTATAAGCAATACGTTGTTATTATGTGTCGACAATCTTGTTAAAAAGTTCAGGCAGCACGTGCTTATAATGGAAAACATGGCAAAAGAGTCGTTCTCGTAATCTTGGACTTTTCATTGCGTTCATTGATAACCACCAAAGTTTATGAAGGCCCCGATACGAAGCAATAGCTGCGGATCATTTCCAAAGATATTCCTCAAGACATATACCCTGCCTGTGGATCTCCGTGGCGGCTTCCTTTCCGACGTAACGGTAATGCCATTCCTCGTGGGCGATACCTGTGATGTCGGTCTTATCGGCGGGGTAGCGGTATATAAAGCCGTAATTACAGCAGTTTTCCTCAAGCCACAGGTATGTGTCGTAGGTGCTGCCGTTGATATCCACGGCGAGGCCGAGCTGATGTTCGCTGGTTCCCGGCTCGGCGACCCATTGCAGTGCCTGCATTTTTGCCTCTGATCTGCCGTATCCCTGGTCGCGGAACTCAGATATTTTTTCATCGAGAAGCTGCTGCTGTTTTTCGGCAGTCCTGTAGCCGGAGACAACTTCGGGGTCATAGCCTGCCAGTCTCGCGTCGTCCATCATGGCCTGCAGCTCGGGGTATATCCTGCTGTCCACCGATTCGCCGTTGCTGAGCTCTATCAGCTCGGGGTCGTAGTTACGGGGGAGGGGATTGTCCCTGTTTACCAGGATCAGGTTCCATGGGGAGTCGCTGTTGCCGGAGAGGAACTGGGTGGTGTACGAAGGGGTGAGATGCAGGTTGCATATCGTCAGCAGTAGCAGAAGGGCTGCGGCGATGAAGCATGTGGTTATGAGTCTTCTGCGGTGTTTTCTGCGCTTGCTGCGTTTTTTGTTATGGCGGTTGTGGCTGCGATCCCTGCGCTTTGCATAAACTTCCCTGTTGCCGTTGATGTAACTGTTACGATATGTTCTTTCCATAATATTCTCCTTTGCTGCGAGGTAGTAAAAGCAGATGTTTACTGCGGACTTTGCCGCTCTCTGCATGAGGAGCGTGGCCTGCACTTTGCAGCACCACATAAAAAAGCTCCCTCATGCACCTATTGTACCGGGAGGGAGCCCTTGAGTTTTTAATATGAAATTGTTTGATTGCTAAGAAAATATTAAGAAATCGTTGAGCTTGTATGAAGGTCGTCTGTGCGGGCGTGTTCCGGTATCGGAATGGTCACTGTGAAGGTAATTGTCTCGTTTTCGCTTGAGGCGCATATACTTCCGCCGTGAAGGGTGACGATCTCCTTTGCGATGGCAAGGCCCAGTCCTGAGCCTCCGGTGTGGGAGGTACGGGCGTCATCGAGACGGTAGAATTTCTCGAAGATGGAATCCAGCTTTTCCTTAGGGATGGTGCGGCCCTTGTTTTGAAAGGTTATCACGGTGCTTTCATCTGTGGCTTCAGCGCGTACCAGCAGCTCCGTATCGGGATAGCTGTATGTGGAAGCGTTTTTTATGATATTGCCGAATACTCTTGCCAGCTTGTCCGCATCGCCGTATATGGTTATATTTTCATCGGCGTTCAGAGTCACATAGTTACCGTTAGCGGAAAGTATAGGAGCCAGTTCGTCCAGAAGCTGCACCAGCATGTAGTAAAGGTCGATGGGCTCTGTGGAAACGGTGATTTGCTGAGAATTGAAGCGGGTGATCTCAAAGAATTCATTCACCATTTTTTCCAGGCGGTACGCTTTTTCCAGAGTTATATTTACATATTTTGCTCGCTGTTCTGCGGGGATATCGGGGGCCTCCTCCAGAAGACTGAGATAGCCGATAATAGATGTGAGGGGCGTGCGTATATCGTGAGCCAGATACATGACAAGCTCGTTTTTTCGCTGCTCGGCAAGTCTGGTCTCCCGTGCCCGCTGTGCCAGCATACCTTTTACGGCATTCAGCTTTTTTTCCATAGGAAGCATCTCCTCGGGAAGCTGTATTTCTCTGTCGTTTTCCTCAAGGAGAGCATCGATCCCCCGGTTGATGTCGTTGAAGTAACCAGTGATCCATTTAAATAGGAATCTAAGCATAAAGATAAAAAGTATAAATATGGCAATAATGAGCAAAACGTCTTTGTTGCCGCGGAGATAATAATCATAGAACATCCATGCAGAATCATAGTCCCCGTTCAGCAGATAAAGAAAATTCACGAAAACATCTCCGCCTCTTCCATACCAGACGAAGGTATAGAACAGAGATACAGCTGGGATAGCTATAAGCGGGATCATGACAAAACGTTTTGTTAATTTCGATTTGAATACCGAATATTCATCCTGTGGCTGTTTTTTAATTTTCAATTTTATACCCCACTCCCCATATTGTTTTTATATATCTTGATTCATCTGCGGAGTCGCCAAGCTTTTCACGCAGATGGCGTATGTGCACGGTGATGGTGTTGTTGCTTTTGGTGTAGTATTCATCCTTCCATATCTCATGGAAAAGTTCCTCGGCGCTGACTGCGGTGCCTTTTCGCGATAGAAGTATTTTGAGTATGGTAAATTCCGTAGGTGTCAGCGAAAGCGGTTCATCGCCTAGATAGCATTCGTGGGTCCCGGGATTCAGCATGAGATCCGCATGGGTGAATATCTCTTCGGAGCTGTCATTGCGAGCCGGGTTGTATCGCTTGTAACGGCGAAGCTGCGCCTTTACACGAGCCACCATTTCCAGAGGACGGAAAGGCTTGGTGATGTAGTCGTCGGCGCCAAGGGTGAGACCTGTTATCTTGTCTGTCTCCTCGTCCTTTGCCGTGAGCATTATGATAGGATAGGTGTATTTTTCGCGTATGCGGCGGCATAATTCAAAGCCGTTTATCTCCGGCATCATGATATCCAGGATCGCCAGATCCACCTCGGTCTCATTGATAAAATCCAGAGCCTCGGCAGGCGAATAAAATTTGAACACCGTGTAATCCTCGTTTTTTAGGTACAGCTCTATAAGATCGGTGATTTCATGCTCATCGTCTATGACAAGTATTTTTTCGGACATAAAAACAACTCCTTCCTAACGGATATTGTAGCAGAAAAGGAGATGTAATATATTAAAAGATTATTAATTTTCATCAGAGTACCGACAAATTCCAAAAGAACCGGGGTATAGAGTATATTATTTTGGAATTTCACCCCTTAAAAGCCCGTTGCCATAGGCGGATTCCAAAAGCTGCCGTTGTAATCTAGGAATCCTTTGGAATTTGTGAGGTAAAAATCCTTTTGATCCCCCGTCATTCCAAAGAACGGTGTTTTACGGACGTAGATTTTTGGAATACACAGCCCAGACTAGTCCATAAGCGCTTAAATTCCAACAATCGCGCACCTTTACATAAAAAAATTTGGAATTAGTCAAACTCAACTGGCCCGTGCGATACGGGGAATTGACAAAAGCTTTTACTGGGTGTTTTGACTGTCCTTGCTTTTCCCCGAGAAAATATACGTGATGGCGGCTGCAACGATGACGAGACCGCAGCCGATTATCGAGGTCAGATCCAGCACTTCTCCCAGGAAGATGTATCCAAGAATGATGGAAAATACTATGCCGGAATAGTTGTATATGCTGATCTCGGCCGCCGCTGCCATGCGGTATGAATAGGTCAGTGCTATCTGTCCAAAGCCGCCGAATACACCGATGAGCAGCAGTAGCAGCAGCTCTTTTCCCGTGGGCATCACGAAATCAAATATCATGAACGGGATGCATGCCAGCACGCAGAAGGTCGAAAAGTGCATGATTATCGTCATTCCGTCCACTCTGTTTTTGAAGTACGCCAGCAGCGTGTAGGAGACGCTGGAGAAAAACGCACACAGAAACGCCATGAACAGCGGAAACAGATTCGAGTTGAAGGCCGGATTGGCAACGAATGCAGCCCCCACGAAGGCTATCAGCAGCGCCGGGATCTGGACTTTCCTGATCTTTTCCTTGAGGAAGATCGCCGCCCATAGGGTTATCATAAAAGGCGACAGCTTCATGAGGGTGGAGACGTCTCCCTGATTGGCGTGGGCCACCGCATAGAACTGGGTGATGAGACCCAGAAATCCGAAGGATGAACGCACAAAAAGAAGGGGCTGGTCCTTTTTCTTACCGAAAAGGGAACCTCCCGATCTTTTTAACAATATGAAACTTAAAATAAGAGTCACGATATTTCTGAAAAAAACCTGCTCCATAATTGGGATGGCACTACCGGACATGTTTATCGGTATCTGCATCGCCGAAAACAGGAAGGCAGATGTGCACATCAATATCGCACCCTTCTGTCTGCTTGGCATTTCATTCAGAGAAGCCATATGATACCTCGCTGTAACGTTTTGATATGCTTCGCTTTTACGAAAGGGATTCCATGTTTTCCAAATCTGTGCCGAGAGAATGCTTTACGCGGTCAGCTTCTTCGGCAGCCTTGGCGTCGTTCCACTTGTCCATGGTACCTACGAGATAGCCCGTGATCCTTCTGATCCTTTCAAACGGAACGTGAGAAAAAGTATAATTCAGATCAGCGTAGTCACCATCGATCTGAACATCGAGGGATTCCAGCTTTCTGTTGTATTTTTCCTGAAGGTAATCTACGTAAGCCTGAGCTTCCTGAGCGCTTGCATTTCCTGTGATTATAACTGACATATCGAGTCCTCCTTTTATCTGAAACATTATAATTTTATTGCTGATTCACATCATGTAGACATCATTATACACCTAAGCACTATATTTTGTATATAGGAAGGGAGCAAAAAAACATCAAAAAAACAATCTTTACCAAAACAGTCCACAAACGTTGATATATGGAGGTTCGTGTCGTGGAAAGGGAGGAATGTGGGTTTTTTGCAATCAATGTCGGGGTTTGAGTTGATGATTGTAAAATTTTGTGGATCTTGGCGGTTAAAGGGGGAGTGGGGAGGCGCAGTTTTGGCAGGCGGCGGCTGAAAAGTGCGGTCCGGCAGGCGCAAACCCATTGGATTTTACAATCCCCGCGTAAATATATAAAAGTGATTGCAAAAAATCCGCAATTATATATTTTGCGATTTTCTTTTCGCAGGAGCACTTGAAAATCTTCGGAAATATGGTATTATATATAAGTCTTTAAACACATAATATTTATATGTGCCTCTATAGTTAAATGGATATAACAAGCCCCTCCTAAGGGTTAGTTGCTGGTTCGATTCCGGCTAGGGGTGCCAAGACAGATCGGACGGACTGTTTGCAGATACTGTATCTTCAAATAAGTTCGTCTTTGTTGTTTGCAGAGAAAACGAAACGAATAACCGACGGAGGTAAAATATCATGTATGAACTGATACAGGTTTCAGGCAACAGCTACTATATACAGAGTCCCGCCAAAATAGGCCTCGTAAAGTTGAACGACAAGGATGTCTGTCTTATCGACAGTGGCAACGACAAGGACGCAGGGCGAAAGGTCCGAAAACTCCTTGATGCCAACGGCTGGCATCTGACCGCCATTTACAATACCCATTCCAATGCGGATCACATCGGCGGAAACAAATATCTTCAGGGACAGACGGGCTGCAGGATCTATGCGCCGGGCATCGAATGCGATTTTACGAAGCATCCTGTTCTGGAGCCGTCGTTTTTGTACGGTGGTTATCCATGCAAAGATCTCAGGCATAAATTTTTGCTGGCGCAGGAAAGCAATGCGGAGGGCCTGACAAAGGAAGTTTTGCCGGAAGGCTTTGAGATCATCGACCTGCCGGGTCATTTCTTTGATATGGTCGGTTTCCGTACTCCCGATAATGTGATATATCTCGCCGACTGTCTGTCGAGCCGCGAGACGCTTGACAAGTACAGGATCGGATTTATTTACGACGTGGCGGCTTACATAAAAACGTTGGAAAAAGTGAAGACGCTGGAGGCCCAGATGTTCGTGCCGGCGCATGCGGAAGCGTCATCGGATGTTACGGAGCTGGCTCAGTATAATATCGATAAGGTGTATGAGATCGCCGAAGATATCGTAAGGATCTGTGCCGAGCCGATATGTTTTGAGGATGTCCTTAAGAGACTGTTTGATGAATATTCGCTGACCATGGATTTTGAGCAGTATGTTCTGGTGGGGAGCACCGTTCGGTCATATCTGTCGTGGCTGAAAGA
>JAETSS010000389.1 GCA_021769545.1 Eubacterium sp. | reverse complement strand
GTTATGCTGGCCATATATCATCACAGAAAGACCGGCCGGGGGAAGCGTGTGGATGTAGCCATGCTGGATACGATGTTTGCTGCGCTTGAGGACAGCATAATGACATATGCGTTGACCGGCAGGCCTCTGCATCGTTCGGGAAACGCCAAACCGTCCGAGGTCGTTCCGTATGATTCATACATATGCAGAGACGGTAGGATGATAACAGTCACCGTTACAAGGGATGAGCTGTGGCCCGGATTCTGTGAAGCCATAGAGATGCCGGAGCTTATATGCGATCCATTGTATGCAACCAACGATCTTCGCGTAAAAAACTTTGACAAGATGACGGGAATTGTGAGAGAATATATTAAAACGCAGGATCTGGAAGATCTGGTGGAAAGGTTTCAAAAGCACGGTGTGCCTGCCAGCGGCGTATACAGACCGATAGATGCTGCAAAGCACCCTCAGATGCTTGCGCGTGATATGATAATAACATATCATGATGATAATATCGGAGAATTCACATCCTTTGGTATGCCGATAAAGTTTAGCAGAACGCCTGAACAGATAAGAAAGGGATCTCCGAAGATCGGAGGTGATACGGTAAGGATCATGAGGGAGATAGGGTACGACGGGAAAACCATAGATGAATATATCGAAGAAGAGATAATAGAGATACCGGAAGAGGAATAGAACTTTTAAAGATAACAGGAGGAACGATGACGACGGAGAAAAAACAGAACAGGAAAGCATTTTGGGGATATGGAGTCGCAGGCTTCGGTGACAGCACGTTTTACAGTATCATCGGTTCATTTTTGCTTTTTTTCCTTACCTCCGTTGCTCATGTTCCTAACGTTGCGGCGGGATTCATATCATCGCTGGGATCTATCTCCGACGGCATCTGGAGTCCTGTTGTGGGCTTCATATCGGATAACAGTACCTCACCAAAGGGCAGGCGCAGACCCTTTATGCTCAAAGGAGCCATCGTTGCGATGATTTCCCTTGCGATGATTTTCATCACCATTCCGGGAGGCGCTGTGATCAAATGTCTGTATTACGGGACCCTTGTCGTCGTGTTCTGGGTGGCCTTTGGAACCTTTTTCGTACCGTATTCCGCGCTGGGAGCCGAGATAGCGACCGATTATGATGACAGGACATGGATAAGGACGCTGACGGCATTTTTTAATTCGGCGGGCTC
>JAETSS010000388.1 GCA_021769545.1 Eubacterium sp. | reverse complement strand
ACTTCTGAAGATGGTAGGTCAGAGAAGAAACCTTTTGGGTTATCTTAAAAATAAAGACGTAGAAAGATACAGAAACTTGATCGCACGTCTTGGCTTAAGAAAATAATTCGGCTGTAAAGCGGGGCTACTTGACTGTGCCCCGCTTTACGTATATGCGGAGGATATAATATGAGATTTGAAGATTATAAAGTTTTTAAAACGGCTCTGGGCGGCAGGCTGCTCCAGGTGGAGATAGGAAAAGTCGCCGGCATGGCAAACGGCGCGGCTACCATCAGGCTTGGAGATACGGTGGTAAACGTTACCGCTACCGCGTCGGCGGAGCCGAGAGAAGATATAGATTTCTTCCCTCTGAGCTGCGACTATGAGGAAAGAATGTACGCTGCAGGCAAGATCCCGGGCGGTTATATCAAGCGCGAGGGCCGTCCTTCCGAAAAGGCGATCCTGTCGTCAAGGCTTATGGACAGACCTATAAGACCGCTGATTCATAAGGGTTATTATAACGACGTCGTGGTTGTTGCTACAGTAATGAGCGTTGATCACGACTGCCCGTCCGATATCGCGGCGATGATAGGCTCGTCCGTTGCCCTCGCTATCTCAGATATACCTTGGGACGGTCCTACGGGTTCCGTGCGCATCGGCAGAGTGGACGGTGAGTTTGTCGTAAATCCTTCCGAAGCCCAGAGGGAATTCAGCGATATTAACATAACCGTGTCCGGTACGAGTTACGCCATTATGATGGTGGAAGCCGGCGCTGACGAAGTTCCTGAGGAAGTTATTCTCGACGGTATCATGTTCGCCCACGAGGAGATCAAGAAGTTAGTAGATTTTATTAATCAGATCGTTGCGGAAACAGGCAAAGAAAAGAAGCCTATGCCTGAGCACGAGATCCCTGAGGAACTTGAGAGAGAGATTACCGAGTTTGAAACGGCGGATATGAGAGCCGCTATTCAGATTCACGATAAGACCGAACGCCAGGAGGCTATGGATAATCTTGAAGCCAGCGTTAAGGAGAAATTCCTGGAGCTTTATCCGGAAAACGACAAGGATATAGACGATATTTTATATAAAATACGCAAGACCCAGATGAGAGATCTTATATTAAACGAAGGCGTGCGCCCGGACGGCAGAAAGACAACGGAGATCAGACCTATTTGGTGCGAAACGGGCTTCCTGCCGAGAACTCACGGTT
>JAETSS010000387.1 GCA_021769545.1 Eubacterium sp. | reverse complement strand
CAAAATGTCCTGTTCCTCGATCGACACCACTTCCGAGATCGTCTCTACGATCAATCCGACTGTGACACCCTGGACATCTACGACTATGATACAGGTCCGGTCATTGTACTCAAAGAGCTCCTTCCCAAACCGGTCCGCCACATCGATCACCGGTATGATCTTGCCCCTTAAGTTGATCAGCCCCTTAATAAAATGCTCTACTTCGGGAATGGGTGCTATCGCCTGCATCTGTATGATCTCATTGACATATTTGAGTTCAATGCCAAAAACATCGCTCCCGATACAGAAGGTCATATATTTCCCCTGACGGGTATCTTCCAATTCTACAGCCTCAAGCAATTCTGTTTTTTCTTCCATGCAAAATCGTCCCCCTTTGTCTCTGTAAGGTCATATTCTTCTTATTGATTAAATCCCAGCTTCTCAAGGATGCCTCTCAGTTTTTCCACATCGATCGGCTTCGCACAATATACGGTACAGCCCAGGTCAAACGCCATCTTGACATTCTTTTCCTCGTTCAGTGCGGTCGTCATGATCACCTTTGCCTGATCATCCTGTGTCACATTATGTTCCCGCTCGATATTGCGGATATTTTTGAGTGCCTGATAACCATCCATGACAGGCATCATGACATCCAGGCAGACGAGGTCGTACGGTTCGTCATCCTCAAGCGCCATCATAAAGGCATCGATCGCCTCCATCCCGTCAACTGTAACGTCACACTCGCCGTACTCTGACAAAAACTTTAAGATCGCCTTTCTGCTGGCAAAGTCATCTTCTGCTATTAATATTCTCATAGTTTACCTCCTATATTTTCTTTTCTATCATTGTTTGTCGCTTTACTGGCGCTTATCGAGCAGGTAATATATTTTTTGTGCGATCTGTTCCAGCGGCACCTGCCACTTCACTGCCCCGATCTCGTATGCCACCTTGGGCATACCGTACACGATGCAGGTCTTCTCATCCTGTCCGATCGTGCGCGCACCGGCATTTCTCATAGCCAGCAGCCCTTTGGCGCCGTCGCTGCCCATCCCGGTCATCAGCACGCCGATCGCCTCTTTTCCGGCTACGCGTGCCACCGACTCAAAGAGTGCGTCCACCGACGGACAGTGCCCCGTCACCCTTGGCCCGTGCTTGCACTCCACCTGAAATCTGCCGTTGATCTTCACGATGCGCATCTGCTTATCGCCGGGGGC
>JAETSS010000386.1 GCA_021769545.1 Eubacterium sp. | reverse complement strand
ATCCGCTGATCGATGAGATGATGTACCTGCTGGCATACAGTGATCCGGGAATGGATTCGAGCCTTGACGCATTCGCACAGCGTGTCTATGACGAGATGGATGGGGAAAACGCCCAACTGCATATGGAATGGGCAAAGTCTTATATCGGGATCAGCGACTGGTCTGAAATAATATGGTAGCTGGAGTAGTGGAAATGAACAGTGACACAGGTAAGAGTATCTATAACAGGGTTAATCTGGGTTTGAACACAGGAAACGGGGCATTTCTGCTTCTGCGGCATTACAATACATTTGTGCTCACTGAGGAGGGACGGGAACAGACGATGCGGAATTATCCGGAGGCGATCGTCTGTCTGCACGATTTTAGATTGTCTGACATGGTCAGCGTGTTTGAACCGTTTCTTGATTTTGCGAGGAGCATCTGCGGGCAGCTTCCGGATGATGAGATCGACAGACTATTGGATAAATGTGATATCTACAGTCTTCACAGGTCGGTGTTTAAGAGTTTTCTCCAGAGCGGTGTCTGCGTGCGGGAGGAAAACCTGCTGATCGACGAGGTTGCATTTGAGCAGGACAAGATCGCGTCTGCGGTTGTGGAGATCGTATCGCATCTTGCCGGCGACAGACAGGTCATTTTCCTGCTGAACGATATGCAGTATGCAAACGGGTCGTCGATGCATGTGGTCCACAATCTCATCGAGGAAGAAAAGTGTCACAATATCGTTGTCATCGCGACATACAACGAAGCGAAGGTGCCGCTGCCCCATATGGAGCCGATCTGGGACAAATTTTACAGGTACATCTGTGACAGGAAACTGGTGATCGAGACGAGTTCGGGTATGCTGAACAGTCCGAAGGGAAGCTATAACGATTTTGCATTTTCGGAAGAACAGCTTGACAGCTATATCGTGAAGATCAATAATCTGCTGTTCTGTCTGGATTTTGTGCAGGCGGATTATTATCTTGAGATCATCTATAAGATGATAACAGTGGAAGAGATCGATATTGCGTGGGAATACCAGTGTGAGATCGTCAAATTATATGCGCTTGTGTCTATCTATACGCAGGATTTTTCACAGGCGCTGCTCCTGTGCGGAAGATTGCAGGAGCTTCGCAGGCGGACGGTGGATCTGGAGCTGGATCATGCATATTATTATCTGATGTGCATGGCGTATATGTATAACGGCAGGCTTGAC
>JAETSS010000385.1 GCA_021769545.1 Eubacterium sp. | reverse complement strand
ATCAAGTCCATGGGCAAGTACATCAAAGTACCGAAGATGATCAGCGGCGCTACGATCTTAGGAAACGGTGAAGTGGCACTGATTCTTGATACCAATGCGTTGATTTAATCCGATTGATAATGAAAGGCAGGGCATAGAAGATGGATGAAGTAAAAGTAATAGACGATCAAAAGCGTGATTTGAGTCTCAACCGGCCTACAAAGCGTGATACGACACAATTTATTGTGACACAGCTCGGCGGTGAGCAGTACGGCATAGATATTAAATATATATCAAACATTATCAGAATGTCAAAGATAACAAGGGTGCCGAAGGTGCCTGACTATATCAAGGGTGTGATCAACGTCCGCGGTGTTGTCATTCCGACAATCAGTCTGAGGCTGAAGATGGGGCTGCCGGAGGATGAAGTCACGAAAAAGACACGTATCATCATCCTTACTTTGGAGCAGCATGAGTCGATCGGCGTGCTGGTGGACGAGGTAAAAGAGGTTGTGACGCTTGATGAGGATCACATTGAGCGGATGGGCTATGAGAAGGATGACAAGGAAAGATTTCTCTCTGGTGTCGGGAAGGCTGACGGAAAGCTGATCTCGCTGCTGGACATCACATCAGTGCTGGCAGAAGTGGTTGATGTGTAAATGACATATGTTATAGAGACTTTTTGAATGGAGAAAGGCTTAGGTTTTTATATCATGGCGGAAAATATGAGTTTCGAGAGAGTTACGACAGAATATTATGATGTATTAAAGGAGCTGGGAAACATCGGGGCGGGCAATGCGACAACGGCGCTTGCCCAGATGCTCCAGACCAAGGTGGATATGAAAGTTCCACAGGTCAGACTTCTGGATTTCAAGGATGTTGGCGTGGTTATGGGCGGAGAAGAGCAGCTTGTCGCAGGTATTTATCTGGCTGTAGAGGGAGATATCACGGGCAGTATCATGTTTATACTTGAAAAGAACGCCGCGAAATCGCTCGTGTCAAAGCTCATGGGAATGCCACCGGCAGAAGGCGGATTTACTGAGATCGAGATATCGGCGATGAAGGAGATTGGCAATATCATCACAGGGGCCTATCTCAATTCATTGGCGCAGATGACGAATCTCAAGATGATTCCGTCAGTTCCAGACTTAAATATTGATATGCTCAATGCGATACTACGCGTACCGGCTATAGAATTCGGAATCATAGGGGATCAGATCC
>JAETSS010000384.1 GCA_021769545.1 Eubacterium sp. | reverse complement strand
AAACGCTCGGGGAAATAGCAACCAAAAAGGACGCTTTGCCGGAAATTCCTGAAAGATATTTGAGGAAAACGATTGAGCTGTGCCAGGAGAATGGCACGGAAGTTTTGCTGACGCTGATGCCCTTAAATTACAGCGGAACGCCAGACCGGATCAAATGGCAGGGATATTGGAATAAGATACAGGATATTGCGGACGAATACGGTATCCGTTATCTGAATTTCATGTATCACTATGATGAAGTTGGGATTGACATAGCCTGTGACATGGATGACATGGGCGGCGGGCTGCATCTAAATGCTTATGGTGCAGAAAAACTCACCGCCTATCTGGGCAGATATATCAAAGAAAATTACGAGCTGGAAGATGTCCGCCAGAACCCTTCCTATGATTTTATGCGTGAAGACGCAGAGCAGTTTGAAGACTATAAAACAGAGCTGGAATTAAAGAGCACAAAGTCTTTGGGCGATTATCTGGACTTGCTGCGAAACTACCGGTCAGACCGCTATACGATCTTCGTATCGGTAAAAGACATACAGGGTTATGCCCTCACACCCGATATCATAGACAGGCTGATAGGCCTAGGGTACGAGGGGGGGGTATACTGCTTGACAAGCAGTATCATAGTTTTATCGGTATCATTCACGGTGCGGATGTTGTGGAGATGTACGGAGGCGACGAAGCCTTGTTTTATGACGGCGAGATCAACAGGAGAAAGATTGATATATCAAGCCGGACATTGAAACAGGGCAACGTGTCAGAAATAAAGATCGGCGCGAAAGACTACTCGAAGAATAAAAGAGGACTTAATTTTGTTTTGTATGATAACGAGACGGAGGAAGTGATCGACGCTGTCAGCTTCGACACACATGTGCCCGAATTTACCTGCAGCAGATAGGAGGATCAAAAGATGTATACATTCAGAGAATTGCAAAAAGCGTCACGCCTGGACATCGATGGGAAAGAAATAAAGGTCGCTGTGTTAGGCAACTGCGCAACACAATTTTTTTCCAGCGCGGTACAGGGATATGCGAAACGATCCGGTCTGAATGCCCTGGTATATGACGCGGATTATGACCAGATCGATGCACAGCTTCTGGATCAGCATTCCGAGGTTTATGCATTCGGTCCTGACAGTATTGTCATCTGGCTGGCGACAGACAGACTTTATGAAGAATTTCTTGACGCGGATCTTGCCGCGCGGGAGCGCTTCGC
>JAETSS010000020.1 GCA_021769545.1 Eubacterium sp. | reverse complement strand
CCGCATATCAATATCGGAACAATCGGTCACGTAGACCACGGTAAGACAACTCTTACAGCTGCTATCACAACAACTCTGCAGCAGAGATACGGACTTGGTGAAAAGGTAGCATTCGACCAGATCGACAAGGCACCTGAAGAAAAGGAAAGAGGAATCACCATCGCAACAGCACACGTAGAGTATGAAACACCAAACAGACACTACGCACACGTAGACTGCCCGGGACATGCTGACTATGTAAAGAACATGATCACAGGAGCAGCCCAGATGGACGGAGCTATTCTGGTAGTAGCAGCAACAGATGGACCAATGCCACAGACAAGAGAGCACATCCTGCTTTCAAGACAGGTAGGCGTACCATACATCATCGTATTCTTAAACAAGTGCGACATGGTAGACGACGAAGAGCTTCTTGACCTGGTAGAAATGGAAGTAAGAGAACTGTTAGACCAGTACGAATTCCCAGGAGACGACACACCAATCGTAAGAGGATCAGCGCTGATGGCACTGGAAGATCCTACAAGCGAGTGGGGAGACAAGATCGTAGAGCTGATGGAAGAGATAGACAACTACATTCCTGAGCCACAGAGAGACAACGATAAGCCGTTCATCATGCCTGTAGAGGACGTATTCTCCATCACAGGAAGAGGAACAGTAGCAACAGGAAGAGTAGAAAGAGGAAGCCTGACAGTAGGATCAGAAGTAGAAATCGTAGGACTGACAGACGAGAAGAGAAAAGTAGTAGTAACAGGAATCGAAATGTTCAGAAAGCTGCTTGATCTGGCAGAAACAGGAGATAACATCGGAGCACTGCTGAGAGGCGTACAGAGAGATGAGATCGAAAGAGGACAGGTACTTGCAGCCCCTGGAACAATTCATCCACATACAAAGTTCAAAGGCGAAGTATACGTACTGAAGAAGGAAGAAGGCGGAAGACATACACCATTCTTCAACGGATACAGACCACAGTTCTATTTCAGAACAACAGACGTAACAGGCGATCTGGAATTACCGGAAGGAACAGAAATGTGCATGCCTGGAGATAACATCACAATGACGATCACACTGATCACCCCGATCGCAATCGAAGAAGGACTTAGATTCGCGATCAGAGAAGGCGGAAGAACAGTAGGATCCGGAGTTGTAACAGAGATCATCGAATAATGCTTGTCTTTTTCGTCCATAGCTGCGTTGGCTGCATAACCTGCGGTGCTCACGTACGCATAGTACGCTCCGCTCCTCAGTTATTTGCCGCCTTGCTCTGAACGAAAAATCCTGCGCATTATTTCTTAAATATGGCGATGCTTGTTAAATTAGCCCGTGGCGTTGTTGCTGCGGGCTTTTCACATACTCGCGTACGTTTAGTACGCTCCGTGTGCTCAAAGCCCACGCGCCTAACCGCGAACTAATTTTCCTGAGAGTTACAGGATAATAATTGAATTTAAAAAAGACCTCGTAAGAGGTCTTTTTGGTAGGCATTGTTAGATGCATAGCGCTTTGGTCAATGCCGCTAATATAATATTTCTTTGATCAGAAGATAATGCTTCCTAGCGATTCCAAAGAAATGTTCCCTCAGCCCATGATCTTTTGGAATTTCACCCCTTACACGGCCGATTGAACAGGTGTATTCCAAAAAAAGCAGGTGAAATCCACATGATCTTTGGAAAAAGTGTGGCAAAAATCCGTTAGGGGGCATGATATTCCAAAAAACAGTGCCGTCTGAGCTGTGATCTTTGGAATGACAGCCCCAGACTAGTCCATAAGCGTTAAAATTCCAAAAGACTGCGCCTTTCCATGAAAGATTTTTGGAATCGACCGAGAATATCGGGCCAAATTGAGCCAAATTGAACCATATCGAAGGATATCGAACTCGAAGGGCATAGGAGTCCCGGTCATATGGCCGGGGCCGACATGAGAAGACCTGCCCGCCGGCAGGTGAATGACTGCAGGCGGATAGACACGTTATGAAAATCACATTGCTTTATCTGACCAGCAGCACTCGCAGATCGTTTACGTTGGTTCCGGTGGCACCGGTCCTGATAGCGTCCCCCAGCGCCCGCAAAGCGACGCTGTCGTTGAATTCATCCATATACCTGTATAGATCGAGGTTTTTTTCCTCAGCTCTTTGCATGGTAGTGCTGTCGACCAGTCCGCCGGCAAGATCCGTCGGTCCGTCGGTGCCGTCCGTATCGATCCCGCACAGCACGATGCCCGGATGATCCTTGAGCTTGGTGGCCGCAGACAGTGATAATTGCTGGCTTGGGCCGCCTTCGCCCGGATCGGGGATGTTGATCTTCTGCATGCTTTCACCGCCGATGATGACAGCGGCGGGAGTTTTGAGGGGTCGTCCGTTGTACTTTATTTCCATACCGACCGAGCCTAAAAAATCACCCAGCTCTCTGCTGTCGCCTTCTATGAAAGTAGACAGTATCATGGTGTTGAAGCCCATTTCCATGGCCTTGTCATAAGCGGCCTCAACGGCATCGTTCACTTCCACGAGAAGGTAATTGTACAATATATGGTCATCGAGATCTCGCGGTATTTCCTGGTCCTCGGTGCCGTTTTTGATATACTGTGATACGCTCTGAGGCACTTTATCCCACAGATCGTATTTGCTCAATACGTTTCGTGCATCGTCAAAGGAACAGAAGCATGCCGTCGTCGTATCCACGCAATCATCCACGCCTTGTCCGATTCCGTCTGCTACGCCGAGATTTATTATGACGGCTTTCGGGTGTATTATTTTGCCCATTAGCCCTGCCTTTATCTGGGTCAGATGGCTTCTCACGTAATTCATCTCCCACATTGTGGCTCCGCTTCGCAAAAGCAACTCGCCGGTTTTTCTCTTGTCTTCAAGGGTCACACCTTCTACCGGATAGGGCATCATTGCAGTGGAGCCTCCTGTAGTGATGGAAAAAACGATATCGTTTTCTTTGGTCTGTTTTATGATCTCCATGGTTTCCTTTGCGGCAGCATGGCCTGATTCGTCCGGGATGGGGTGTCCTCCAAAGCGCAGGCGGCAGTTATCCAGAGTGCCGCTTTGGCCATGCTTGCATATTACCACGCCGTCGGTTACCCTGCTGCCCAGTATCTCGTCCAGGGCTTTAGCCATGGGGAACGTGGCTTTTCCTGCTCCCAAAACGTATATGCGCTTGTGTATGTTGAGATCGAATTTGTTTTCGCCGACCCATAGGGTATCGCCTTTTAATTTAACAAGTTCCTTTACCTTTTTGTAGGGATTTGCTTCATTCAATGCGTATTCGACGATATCCAGAGCAGCTTCTCTCAGCTCCCGGTCTCCATGGGAAAGCAATTCGCTCCTGTTTTTTATAGTAGAGGAAATATCGTCTGCGATATTTCCGTGTGCTTCAAAGAAAGTACCTTGCGAAGCGTCGTCCCGCAGTGGGCGACATGTGTGCAAAGGAATCTTTGATTCTGTCTTGCACTCTTTTTTTTCTATATGCATATTTTCCTCCTATAACGCGAATCCGGGGTTTCTGAAATCCGGGCCCGCATATACCGCATCATCCTTCAGTTCGTCTTCTATCTGCAGCAGTCTGTTGTATTTCGTTACGTTTTCGGATCTGACGCATATGCCGCTTTTGCATTGCCCGGCGTTAAGCCCTACTATCAGGTCAGCCAGAATACAGTCCTCGCTTTCTCCCGATCTTTCGGAAGGCATCAGACCATATCCGCTGCGCACTGCCAATTCTGCTGCATCGTATGCCTCTGACAGTGTTCCGATCTGATTGTATTTCCAGAGGAGCGCATTCGCGGCGCCTTTATCCATTTTGTCTTTCATTATTTTAGGGTTCGTAACGAAGAAATCGTCTCCGACTATCTGTATGCCAAGCAGCTTTGTGGCGTCGACAAATCCCTGTACATCGGTTTCATCGAAGGGGTCCTCCAATGTTGCGATAGGGTAGTCCTTAACGAGCTGCCTGTAATAATCCAGCATGTCGCTTCTCGTGCGTTCCTCTCCCTCGAACAGATACAGCCTTCGCTCCTTATCGTACCATCCGCTGGCGGCGCAGTCCATACCTATGCGGAAACGGTCCTCGAGGCCGCTTTTTTTCAGTGCCGTCATGAGAAAATCCAAGGTATCCCTGCAGCTTTTGATGGGAACGGCAAAGCTTCCGGCGGCATCGACGCATTGCCCCAGAGCGCCGAACTTTTCCACGATGCGATCTCTTAGGACCATATACAGCTTTCTTGTAATGTCCATGGCTTCGCGGAATGTTTCAGCCTCTGTCGGAAGTACGCTGAATTCCTGTATCTCGCTCGTGGCGCCGAAGGAATAATGTGAACCGCTGATAAAATCCATCATAGGTACAGGCAGTATATGTGCGTTGCCGTTCACATACCTGTAGATGGGCATTCCCACTGCTTTTGCGGCAGCGGCGGTCACGGCGGCGGATACGGCTGCAATGGTATTTGCCCCGAGGCGGCTTTTGTTTTGGGTACCGTCAGCTATCTGCAGGGCTCTGTCGATTTTTCTCTGTTCCGTTACATCCATTCCCGTGAGTAGCTCCTTTATTTCCGTATTTACATATTCTACGGCTTTAAGGCAGCCTTTTCCTTCAAAGCGCACTCCGCCGTCTCTCAGCTCTGTTGCCTCGTCTTTTCCTGTGGACTGTCCTGCAGGCGCCGCAGAGGTCCCACGGATATCGCCGACTTCGACGGTGACCTCTATGGTAGGATCCCATATTCCGTTGAATATCTCATGGGCGGTAATATCTGTGATCTTATATCTATCCATGCTTGATTGCCTCCTTTTTGGATATCGTATCTGGTATCTCAGCCGATGATATCAAAACGCATAGGCTGCGCCGTGATCTCATCCAGCAGATTTGCCGAGACCTCCATCTCGGACAAAGACAGCGTATTTTTTATCTTTACGACTCTGCATTTTTCCGGGTCCTGCAGCTTGAGCATTTTGATGGCCGCAGCCAATGCCTCCTGTTCATCGCTCATCACCAGCGGTATATATTCCGTCTCATAATCGCATCCGCAGGCGATACAGTTGGCATATGTGGATTCGAAGTCTATGCTGTCGTAGACCTCTCTGGTGGTCAGATCGGCAAGACCTATCCCGCATGCATTGCCATGGGTCTGCCGGGATAATCTGAGGACTATTATTTTCCCTATTTTGGGCACCATCGGATCGTCGGCTTTCGGACCGAAACGACCGATGATGTTGGGGTCCATTCCGATCCCCGAAATGTCCTTGCCCAGCTCTTCGACGATGAGCACATCTATATCCTTTATTCCTATGGAAGGCATCGATCTCTTCGCCGTTTTCAAAAGCTCCGGCTCCCGCAGGAGTATTTCATCCTTAGTCATGCCCTCGATAAGCTTTATCCGGTCGTACGCATTTTCCACGATACCGATAGCGAATCCGATGTTGCTTTCCCGGAAAACGACCTGAGCTGCTTCGGGGATTATCACGGAAAAGTTTTCCGTCCCGCCGTCATGTAATTTGGTACAGCCTACATGTCTTCCCAGGCCTATCGTTGAAAGCTTGCAAAGGCCGCTTTCGTAATCGCCGCTGAATTCAGTATGGGGCTTTATTCTGTTTACAAGTATAGTCATATCTGCTTCGTAGGAATTTTTGTCGGTGTATACCTCGATCCCGCCTTTAGTGACACCGAGCTTTATCACATCCATTTCTGCTCTGATGGGTACGCCCATCGACTCCTCTGTTATTCCGAAATCCTTCAATATCTGCAGGCAGCCTTCCGCACGTCCGCCTCCGTGGCTGCCCATTGCAGGGACGATAAAGGGCTCTGCACCTCTTTCGATCAGCTCGGATATCAGTTGGGCGACAACCTCGGCTATCCTGTCTATTTTCCTGCTTCCGACGGCAACTGCGATCTTCTGTCCCGGATATATCAGCGATTCGATCTCTTTTCGCTTAAGGATATCCGTTACGGACTGCTTTACGTTTTCCACTTTGTATGTATCAAATTTTTGCCGTATTTTCATCATTTTCGGGAATCTGATATTTCTGTCTTCGGGTAACAATATCGGCATGGATCTACCTCCTTCTCTCTTTCCGTGAGCCTATATATTGATTAAACATCAGAGAAATGTGTTTTTCAATGAACTTCGTCCCCGGGCAGGAAACTTAGGGTTTGGTCTTTCATTTTTTGTATTGATATGATATGATTTTCTCAAAATGAGAAAACGGAAAAGCAAAAAGGCGAGAAAAGGAGATAATAGGGAGGTAATATGGATTCTGTTTTAGCCGCTATACGGCCGAAGATCGAAAAATATATAAATATGATATGCACCCTGTACGATGTGGACGTAGATGTCTGCGATGCTTCGCTGATACGCATAGCCGGGACAGGGATAAACGACAAACGGATAGGGGAGCGCCTTGCCAGCGGCAGGATATCTCAGAAGGCCATGAATGAAAAGTCATATGTCATTGCCGGATCGCCCATGGAAGAGGAAATATGTCAAGGCTGCATCAATCAGGATATATGCATCAACCGCTGCGGCATGACATTTCCTATTGTTTACAAGGAAGCCGCCATCGGCGCCATCAATATTACGGCCCTCAGCAAGCAGCAGGAGGATGAGCTGATAAAGCAGCAGGAGAAGTTCATACTGTTCATGCAGTCGGTATGCGACATGATAACGCTGACGGTAAAGGAATATGAAAGCTATATCATACAGGCCAACGATCTCAAACTTAAGCAGCGCCTCATCGATGTCATAAATGACGGCGTGATGATCCTGGATAAGGATGACAACATCTGTTTCATCAACAAGCGATGTGAAAAGGTGCTGGGGTACAATCTGCAGCAGATCATATATCTTACAAAGATCAGGCAGCTGTCCCTGAGAACATATCGAAAAAGCAGCGGGGATTTTTCATCATGCAGGCTTACCATACGTGATACGTCCTTGGATCTGACCGGCAGCTTTTATGACGTAGACACGGCAGCTTCGGAAAAGATGCACACGATTTTTGTCTTTTTCGATATCCGCAATACCAATGAGGAGATAGCTCCGTATGTAGTGTTTAAAAAACGCAGCTTCGATGATCTTGTCGGCAAAAGTCCCGTTTTCATCGAGATGCTTGAAAAGTGCAAAAAGGCCGCACCGACCCTTTCTCCCGTGCTTTTGTCGGGAGAGTCGGGTACGGGGAAGAGTCTCATAGCTCATATAATTCATAGTGAAAGCCCGTTATATAAAAACAGATTTATCGATGTGCTGTATCGCGGCTCCGTCCTTCAATACACCGATGCGGAAAACTGCACTCTGTATATACGCGATATAGCTGCTATGGATACGGAGGATCAGCAGGCGCTGCTGCAGATAATAAGCTCAAATTACAAGCATAACTGCAGAGTGATATGCGGCAGTGCGATGCCCCTCGAGCAGCTTTCCATCTCAGGGATGATATGTCCTGAGCTGTTCTATATACTGGATGTGAATACCGTTGAAATACCTGCCCTTCGCGAAAGGAGCGCCGATATAAGACTTTTGTCTGAAAATCACATAAAATATTCCAACATGTATGCGAAGAAGGATATAAGGTTCTCAAAGGATATATATGATAGATTTCTCAATTATAACTGGCCGGGGAACATTCGGGAGCTGGAAAATACCATCACATATATAGTGGAGCATGCGGAAATAGATGAGGGAAAGCTGGAACTTGAGCATCTGCCATCCGTAATAAGCGATAAGCTTTCCGGGCAGCAAAATAACGATTACGATCTCAAGCATGCGGAAAAAGCGCTTATCATCAAAGCGCTCAATGAATTTTCGGACAGTACGGGTGGAAAGGTCATGGCTGCCAAAAAGCTCGGTATCAGTACGGCTACGCTTTACCGTAAAATGGAAGCATACGGTATAAGGAAAAGCCCCGGCTACAGGTAAACGGTGCTGCATGTAAATGCCGGCTATATCCGAGGCTCTTTTTTTAATGAAATGTTGTTGATTATGATGGCCGCAACTATCATTACAGCGCCTGCGATCTGTATGGGAGCGAGGCGCTCGCCCAGGAATATGCATCCCAGAACGGCAGCAGATACGGATTCCAGCGGATAGATCACGCCTGCCTGATTTGCAGAGGCGTATTTCATGCCCATGGTAAACAACAGCTGTGTGATAAAGGTACCGAACACTATCAGGTAGATGAATTCCAGAACGACAGGCACCGTCAGGGTGATGGACGGCAGGTCCTCCATGATAAATGCACATATCATCGCGATAACGAAAGTGAAGATAAACTGACAGCCTGTGATGAATTCGACGCTGGACTTTTGCGTATAATAATCGGCGGAAACGATGGCCCCTCCATAGCCTATGGCGCTGAGGAGCGACAGTATCTCTCCCGTACCTATGGAAAGCTCACCTGAGGAAAGTCCGGTCACGGACATGATGGCAACTCCGATTATACCGATGACCGCGCTGATGAATACCTTGCCTGCGGGTCTCGTCTTTTCTATTATCCATACGACAAAGGGTATCATGATGATATATGCTGCCGATAAAAATGCGTTGATGCCTGCGTTTATCAGTTCAAGCCCCATGATCTGCAATGCGAATGCGCCGCCGAACATGACGCCGCATATTGTCCCGCGTTTCCAGTCCTGCAGCGTTGCAGCTTTAAAATGTTTTCTCCATATTATCAGTGCAAGAACAGATGTAAAAAATGTTCTGATGGCGTTGCTCCAGTTGGGGTCCAGAACGTTGAGGACATCCTTTGCAACGACGAATTCTCCGCCCCAAAGCAGTGATGAAATTATCAGGAGCAGAACCCCCAGAGATGAGCTGCGCCTGCCTTCCGATGCGCTTACCGACTTTTCCGTCAAAATCTCGCCTTCCCTTCAAATCATTATTCTTCAAAATACCATATCTGTATAATACATATACTACAGCAGGATGTTGCATGAATGCAAGGACGTTTTGGAAAAAAGATGCAGAGGTAAAAAATATATATAGTGGGAAAAAGAGGAAATATTTGACAATTAATTGCGCCGCGTGTATAATTATTTTCGAAGCTGTAACTATAATTTAAGATCATTACCGGAAGGGGTACAGAATAGATGAAGGACATATATATTGCCGACATAAAGACAAATCAAGAGCTTATTTCATATTTTATCGTCAAGACCATAGCGATAAAGGTAGGCTCCAATAAAAAGGCATATCTCGACCTGCTGCTGGCAGACGCCACAGGCGAGATATCCGCCAAGAAATGGGATATCGCCGATGAGGAGATGCCGGGTCTCAACAGGATAAAGGAAGGAACCGTTATCAAGGTGAAGGCTCTGGTGACGGAGTGGAACGGCATGAAGCAGCTGAGAGTCAGCCGTATCAGGCAGACGTCGGCTGAGGACAATATCGTGATGAAGGACTACATAAAGGCGGCTCCGGAGGAGGCTGCGGATATGTATGCCTACATCTACGGCAAAGCCGAGGCCTTTGAAGATAAGGACCTCAGAAACATCTGCATAAAGCAGCTTACCGACAATAAAGAAAAGCTGATGTATTATCCGGCGGCACAGAAAAACCATCACGCGGAGCTGGCGGGACTTCTGTATCACGTGAAGCGCATGCTGATGATGGCGGAAAGGGTATGCGAGGTATATACCAACCTCAACAGAGAGCTTGTCATGGCGGGAGTTATACTCCACGACATGGAAAAGATAAACGAAATAGATTCCAACGAAATGGGGATATCAACAGGCTATTCCTTCGAAGGCAAGATGCTGGGTCATCTGGTGCAGGGAGTCAGGACCATCGACAGGCTGGCGGCAGAGCTGGATATACCGAGGGAAAAGGCAGTGATGCTGGAGCACATGATAATATCCCATCATTACGAGCCTGAATTCGGAAGTCCCAAGAAGCCGCTGTTTCCGGAAGCGGAGATGCTCCATTATCTGGATATGATAGACGCCAAGATGTTCGACATGCAGGAAGCGCTTGAAAAGACGGAGCCGGGGTGCTTCAGCGACAGAGTGTGGACGCTGGACAACAGGAATCTGTATAAGGTCACGGAGTGGTAAAAACCGATGTTAGAAGAAAAGCAGGGGACTATAGCGGACATAATCTTTCATAACAGTGAAAACGGCTACACCGTAGCCGTTTTTGAGACTGAGCTGGAAGCCTTCACGGCGGTGGGCAATCTGCCGTCCGTAAGCATCGGCAGAAGCTACGTGCTGCGGGGAGAATTCATAATGCATCCCACCTACGGCGAGCAGTTTTCCATAAAGGAATTCGAAGAGCAGATGCCGTCCACGAAAGACGGTATCAGGGAATTTCTCGCATCCGGCGCCATGAAGGGCATAGGTAAAAAGACGGCTGCAGCCATAGTGTCGCGATTCGGGACCGATACTCTGAAAATAATCGAGGAGGAGCCGGAACGGCTTACGGAGATATCGGGAATAGGTGAAAAGACCGCTCAGCGGATATCCGAGGCCTTCGGCAAGCAGCGGGAATTTGCCAATATTGTCCTTTACACGCAGCAGTACGGTATAGGCGCAAGCTATGCCATGAAGCTTTATCAGGTATACGGAGCAGACACCATAAAGGCCATCGAGGAGAATCCGTACAGGCTGGTAGAGGATGTGTTCGGTATCGGATTCAAAAAAGCCGATAAGATCGCCGCCAAGATGGGCGTGGCTCCGGACGACGAGTTCAGGATCAGAAGCGGTATAAAATTCACGCTTTCGTATTTCGCAGGGGAGGGCAATACATATCTGCCCCAGAACCTGCTGTGCGAGAAAACGGGACAGCTTCTGGATCTGCCCAGAGAGCGCATAGAAGAAGAACTGATGCCCATGGCCTTTGCAGGCGATATCCACATGGAAAATCTGGGCAACAGGAACGTCGTGTTTCTCATGGCATATTACATGGCGGAGCAGAACGTATGCAAATGCCTTTCCGCACTGGAAAGCGCAGCGCTGAAACCTATAGCGGGAAGCATCGACAGCCTCATA